>DATGZW010000513.1:0-4237 GCA_035297005.1 Patescibacteria group bacterium | reverse complement strand
GGGCGTCACCGGCGTCCAAGCGGGCGCTGCGGATGGCGGCGGCGCTGTGCCCCCGGAGAGCTGCTGCAATGCGGCGAAAATCGGTGGGCGGTCGTCATCGCTGGCAGCCGGCGGAACGGTGGGAACGACCGAAGCGGTCGGTGCGGCTTCCTCGGACCACCCCAGGCGGGCAAAAGCATGCGGCGGCGGCGCGGCAGCGATCACGGCGGGGCTTGGCGGAGTGGAGAGAGGCAGGCTCAATTCCGGCGTCGGCCGCTGCGCTGGAGGCGCGGTGAAGGCCGGCAGTTGCGGCACGTCGTCGGGCAACACGGGAATCTCGGCGACATCCGACAAGGCCAAGGACGACGACACCGGCGGCGCGACGAACGGCGGCGGCGAGGACTGCGACGACAGGGAGGTGCCGCTCTCGTCGAGAGAGAGCGTGGAGACAACGGGCGGCGCGGATTTTGGCGGAACCGAGGGCGTGTCCGATGCCAGCCCCACAGAATTGGAAAATTCCAGCGTCATAGCTCCCTTGTTCGCCCCTTTTGATCTCGATGGCCCATTCCCCTGCCTCCGGCGCCTCGGAAAGGGTTCCCTTTCTTCGTCATGGCCGTGCTTACCACGGCCATCCACGCGGCTCCGCAAGCAATACGCCGGACGTAACCACGTGGACCCTTGGGTCAAGCCCGAGGGTCACGCGCTTTGGGTCCATGGCTCAAAAACCGGAACCAGGGGATAAGCCACTTGTCTCGGCCGCATTCTATCGGTCGCAGCATGACCAGAGCAATAACGGCAACAGGGATGGAGGAGTTTCCTGTCATCAAAATGCAATCGGCCGGCATAAAGCCGGCCGATCTTGTCGCACGAACCGAAGACTTGGCCTAGTAGAGCGAGAACGCCAAGACGCAGGAAGCGCCGGTATCCGCCATCGTATAGGTGCCGGCGACAGACGCCGTGGCGCCGGTTTCACAGGTGCCGCCGCTCAAGCTGACGATGCTGCCGCCACCGGGGGTGCCGTCATCGTACTTGCTGTCGATGGAGTAGGCGTCCTTACCCGAGACGATCGGGCCTTCGTTGGTCTTAGACGCCACCGACAGGTAATAGCCGGCGGTCATCACGTTGTTGATGTCCTGCAAGGCGAAATAGCCGCTGGTGTAATTGGCCTTCGGCGTATCGACGCCGGGGACGGCCGTACTGAGAGCGGATTCGACGGTGATGCCGCCGATCAAATTGGCCAGAGCCAACTGCTGCCAGAACTTAGCCGCTTCGTTGTTGCCCCAACCGGAGTTCAGCCAATAGCCACCCCAGCCGGCCGCGGCGCTGATGGTGCCGTCGCCGTTGCCGTTGGTGGCGGCATTGCAGTTGGCGATAGAGGTGCTGCAGGTGCTGAAGTCGCCCGGCAGCGCGCTATACTTGTCCTGGAAGGTGTTCACGGCCGCGCGGAAGGTATCGACCTGGGCGACGGTGGTCTTCAGGCGCGCGCCGTTGATCATTTCCTGACCCTTGAGCACGCCGCCAACCAGCAGACCGATGATGGCCAGCACGATCGACAATTCAATTAGGGTGAAGCCACGCTGGTTCACCAGCTTGTCGGCTCCGACAGTGCGAGAAAAGGTCATCCCCATGAGTCTCCTAGGCCGTGTCAATAGGTGCGCGGACCACGCCCCTCGTTTGAGCCCAATTCTATACGAATGAGCCGGATATGTGCAAGAAGAGTCCACTAAGAATGAGTGGATAATAACCCTCGCGCTTATTTGTGCGCCGCAATGAACGCATTCATGAAATTGCGTTCCTCCGGGCTGATATCGGTGGCGCTGCCCAGGATCGCCCCCATCAAATCGCTGGCGGCCTCGTTGTCGCCGACGCTGGCCAGCACGAAGGCCGGCATTTGCCGCGTCCACACCGGCAGGCTGGGGTCGCGGATCGCCGCCAGATCGCGGGCGATGCTCAGCGCCATGGGCATGTCCTTGGCCCGATGGCGGGCGACGAAGACGGCATAAGCCATCCAACGCCAGTTGCGCACGGGATCCTGCAAGGCGCGCTGGCGGATATAGTCCGCCATCATGCCGGCCCGCCGGGGGTCGGAGATTTGCCCGAACAGATAGCCCGCCAAGGACATGGTGTAGTCCGAACGCTCGTCCAACCCGTCGAGGACGCGCAGCCAGGTCAGCACGCGATCGTAATCATAATTGAGCAGCGGCGTGACCCGTCCGCCGGTGTCGCCAAAATCCTGCAACTCGTGGCCCAGCACCCGGTACAGGCCCTGGCGGTCGCCAAAGGCCATGGCCGACACCGCCCGCGGCGACGGCGGCACCGGGATGATTTCGGTCTCGGCGCGCAACGCGGCGTTCTGCTGCCAGAACTCCAGATGTCCGGCCAAGGCCAGCCCCAGAACCGCCAGAACGCCAATGACTTCGCGGCTGACCCGCATCTCAAAACCTCTTGCGGCGCAGGTCGAGGATGGTCGCAGCCAGGATTACCGGCAGATAAACCGCCGTCTGCGCCGCAAGCATGCCGATGCCCCATTGGCTGTCCGGACCATAGATCAGCCAGCGAGTCTGACCGAACAGGTCGAGGCGCGGCAGCAACACCGAAATCAGTGTGACCAGCAGATGCACAGCCACCCCCACCCCGGGAATGTTGGTCAAATGTCCCGGATCGGAGGTGGCGATATCGAGGAAGAAGGTGGACAGCCGCGCCAGGGCGTAAAGGCCCAGACAGGCCAAGGCCGAGGCGACGGCGCTGCCCAGGGTGGCCGAACAGAACAGCGCCAGGGCCACCACCAGCACGCATTCCAGCATCAGGCTGGCGCTCCACAGCCACGCCCCCACCCCGTCCGCCTGAAGCAAGGCGGCCATCAACACCCCCGTCGGCACCACCAGCCCCGCCGCCACCAGCATGAAGCCAGCGGCATAGGACAGCACGAAGACGCTGCGCGAGATGGGCCGCGACAGAATGGTCTCGATTTCGCGGGTTTCGTACATCCGGCGAACGTGGAACGAGATGAAGATGACGATGCCCAGCACCAGCAGGCCGCGCACCGACATCGAGGCATAGGCCAAACTCAATTGGCGCCCCTCGACCAATCCGCTCTCGGCCAGCAGGCGCGACACCACCAGGGCGGCCACCACCATCGACGCCAGCGCCACATAGAGCCGGTCGCGCAACGAGGTCAGCAGCACATACTTCAATGTCGCCAGCATGAAATCGGTCCCTTCTGTCAGAACGCCAGCGGGCGCGGATCGTGGATGAAGCGCTTGTAGAGATCCCTGTCGCCCTCATGCACGGAATTACTCCCATGCACCATGGTCGCCTTGAGGAAGATCACCAGTTCGACCACCGTGGTCTCATCGTCGGTGGCCTTGGCCAGATTGCCGACCACCGGGGCATCCATGACGCCGGGCACACCGGTGCTGGAACCGGTGGTGCGCTCCTGCATCAGGCCGCCCATGATGACGATCTCGCCCGAACCGACGGTCACCACCGAATCCATTTCGCGCACCTCGACCACCGGCACCTGCGAGTGGATGTTGGCGTTCACCAGCAGCACCGCCGGATCATCGACCTCGCCGACGATGCGCGATACCGTCGGGCGCAGGCTCATCGTCACTTCCTCGCGGTCGGTGTTGATCGACGGCTGCACCGTCATCACCAGTCCAATCGGCACCGTGTGCAAGGTGCTGGTATAGGTACTGGTGGCTGGCGTGGTCGTCGTCGCTGGCGTGGTCTGCACCGTAATGGTGAAATAGACTTGGTTTTCCGCCACTTTCAGCACGGCCGTCTGATTGTTCATGACCGTCACGCGGGGACTGGACAACGTCCGTGTGGTGCCGAAGGTCTTGACGAAATTCAACATCGCCGTGAGATCCTTGCCCTTCCAGAACAGCGTGGTGAAATCGTTGGCCAAGGTTCCGGTCGTGGGTGGCAACGTCCCCAGGGATTCGCCCAGTGGAGCACCCGCCGCCAGTTGGTTCTGATTGTTGTTGCCCAGCGACTTGGTATCGAACCAGTTGATGCCCGACTTGTATTCGTCGTCCAGGCTGACCTCGACGATCTTCGCCTCGATCAGCACCTGGCTGGAGGCGCGCTCGCGGACGGCATCGAGGTAGGACTTGACCAGGCGTTGCTGACGGCTGTTGCCGAACACCGACACCATGCCGGCCTGCTTGTTGACGCTGAAGGTGCTCTGTTGGGCCAGCAAGGTCGGCGTCATCTGCTGCGCACCGCCTGTGCCGCCGCCGGCCGCGCTAGGATC
>DATGZW010000512.1:0-5786 GCA_035297005.1 Patescibacteria group bacterium | reverse complement strand
CCATCGGCCGCAAGCTTTTGGTGTAGATCACCGTTGCCACCGCGTTGGCGGTGTCGTGGAAGCCGTTAACGAATTCAAAGCCGAGTGCCAATCCCAGCGCCAGCACCAGCAATCCCATGGTGGGCAGCGTCATGCTGCCGTCGATCAACCCGTCCATGATCTATAATCTCCCGCAAAAATCGTCGGGACTTTACCTCGCGGTAACGACGGCGGCGGGGACGGTTTCGTGAAAGTTGATCCCCGCCGAACCAACGCGGCTCGGCGGGGGGTGGGGGGGGTCAGGCGGCGCGGCGGTCGTCGTCGGTGACGGTCGGCGAGTCGTCGTAGGCGGACACCTCTTCTTCGGGATAGGCGCCAATGTGGTGGATCGACAAATCGGCGCCGCGATATTCCTGCTCGGGGGTCAGGCGCAGGCCGACCAGACGGTTCAGCAAGCCATAGACCAGGAAACCGGTGGCAGCGGCGACGGCGACGCCCAGGCCGGTGCCGACCAATTGCGCCGGCAGCGAAACGCCGCCCAGGCCGCCCAAGGCCTCTTGACCGAAGATGCCGCAGACGATGCCGCCCAGTGCGCCGCAAAAGCCGTGCAGCGGCCAGACGCCCAGCACGTCGTCGATCTTCCACTTGTTCTGGCACTGGTTGAAGGCCCAGACGAACAGGGCTCCGGCGATGCCGCCGGTGGCCAGCGCGCCCAGCGGGTGCATGACGTCCGAGCCGGCGCAGACGGCGACCAGACCGGCCAGGGCGCCGTTATGGACGAAGCCGGGGTCGTTGCGGCTGACCACCAGCGAGGTGATGACGCCGCCGACCATCGCCATCAGCGAATTCAGCGCCACCAATCCCGAAATGCCGCCAAGCTTCTGCGCGCTCATGACGTTGAAGCCGAACCAGCCCACCGACAGGATCCACGCCCCCAAAGCCAGGAACGGGATGTTGGAGGGCGGGATGCCGACGACATCGCCGCTCTTGCGATAGCGGCCACGCCGCGCCCCCAGGGTGACCACGGCGCCCAAAGCGACCCAGCCGCCGAAGGCATGCACCACCACCGAGCCGGCGAAGTCGTGGAAGCTGGCGCCGAAGGTGGCGCTCATCCAGTCTTGGAAGCCCAGGCGGGTGCCCCAGATCAGGCCCTCGAAGCCGGGATAGAAGAAGCCGGTGATCAGGGCGGTGGCGCAAAGCTGCGGCCAGAACTTGGCGCGCTCGGCGATGCCGCCCGAGACGATGGCGGGGATGGCGGCGGCAAAGGTCGCCAGGAAGAAGAACTTGACCAGATCATAGCCCTTGGGGGCGAAGCCGGTTCCCACCGATCCGGTCAGCACTTTGGCTGAAACCAGAAAATCGATGCCGTAAGCCACCGAATAGCCGATGAAAAAATAGGCACAGGTGGAAATCGCGAAGTCGGTCAAAATCTTGACCAGGGCATTGACCTGGTTCTTGCGGCGGACCGTTCCCACTTCCAAAAAGGCAAAGCCCGCATGCATCGCCAGCACCATGATGGCGCCCAGCAGGATGAAAAGGACATCCCCGCCCACACTCGTCGATTCCATCGTCGTCCTCACAATATTTTTTGACACGCGAAAGTATGGCGCCCCGCTATCAAACGGCGTGCCAATGCCACATTCGGTCAAGGATACTGTGATTTCAATGTGTTATGCAGATGCCGTGGAATCCCATAATAATATTATGGGAAATTAATGTGCAGAAAATACAGAAATTGCACAGTAATTAAGCACGGTAGTCTTTTCTGGTGGGGATTGGACTAATTATGGTCAAGAAATGTGCGACCGTCAAGCGTGCACATTATTTAAACATCGCTGACTGAGTCAGTCCCGCGACTGAGTCTCACGCTGGATCTGGTGACGGGCGACATCCTCGAAGCGGTACAGTTCGCGGCGCAGAACCTCTTCGTCGGTTGCGGTGGCGTGGTGATCAAGGTCGGCGCAGACCTTGCGCAACACCCGTTCCTCGCCGGCATCTTCCATGTCGCTCATCATGATGCGGCGAGCATAGGCTTCGGCGGCTGCTCCGGTCATGCCCAGCCTGGCGGCCACCCAAAGGCCGAATAGGCGGTCGCGGCGGGCGCGCAGGCGAAAGGCGGCATCGGCATCTTGCGACGGTGTTTGGCGGAAGCTCGGCATGGGGAGCCTCTCTTTCTGCGAGGTAGGAGTGGGGGGAACCGCACCATCAGATGGTCCCGAATCCCTTGGGGGCAGCCTGCGCAGCCGGGGTAATCCGAATGGCTGCGGGAAACAGAGTTCAGCGATGGCGCAACTGCTTCTGTACGGCTCGGACGAAGTTCCGTATGGTGCCCAAATCACTTTTCGGCGCTGAGGCGAAGTCCGTGGTCAAGCACTCCCTATCAAAAGATAAAATCCGTATCCTTCTTCTGGAAGGCGTTCACGACAATGCCCTGCGCGAGTTCAAGGCGCGCGGCTACACAAATATCGAATCTCTCCCGGTCGCGCTCGACGAAGCCGAGCTGATCGAGAAGATTCAGGGTGTCCATATGCTGGGCATCCGCTCGCGCACGCGCGTCACCGAAAAGGTGCTGGCGGCGGCGAACCGGCTGATGACCGTCGGCTGCTTCTGCATCGGCACCAATCAGGTGTCGTTGGATGCGGCGCGCCGGGCCGGTGTGCCGGTGTTCAACGCGCCTTATTCCAACACCCGTTCGGTGGCCGAACTGGTGATTGCCGAAGCTGTCATGCTGCTGCGCCGTATTCCCGAAAAGTCGCATCAAGCGCATGAGGGCGTATGGAACAAGTCGGCCAAGGACTCCTACGAACTGCGCGGCAAGACGCTGGGCCTCGTCGGTTACGGCCATATCGGCTCGCAAGCGTCGATCCTGGCCGAGTCCATGGGCATGCAGGTGCGCTACTTCGATATCGAGAAGAAGCTGGCCATCGGCAACGCCCGCCCCTGCGAGACGTTGGACGAATTGCTCGGTCTGGCCGACGTGGTCAGCCTGCACGTGCCGTCGACGCCGCAGACCAAGAACATGATCGGCGAGCACGAAATCCGCGCCATGAAGGCGGGGTCGTACCTGATCAATGCGTCTCGTGGCAATGTCGTGGTCATCGACTCGCTGGCGAAAGCGTTGAAGGACGGTCATCTGCTGGGGGCCGCCATCGACGTGTTCCCGTCGGAACCGGCGGCCAATGGCGAAGAGTTCATCAGCCCGTTGCGCGGTCTTCCCAACGTCATTCTGACGCCGCATATCGGTGGCTCGACCCATGAAGCCCAGGCCAATATCGGCTTGGAAGTGGCCGAGAAGCTGATCAAATATTCGGACAACGGCTCGACCGTCGGCGCCGTCAACTTCGTCGAGGTGTCGTTGCCGGTCAAGGCCGGCGGGCAGCCGCGTTTCCTGCACATTCACGCCAATGTTCCCGGCGTGCTGCGGCGGGTCAACGACGTGTTCTCGTCGCGCAACCTGAACATTTCGGCCCAATACCTGCAAACCGACCCCGAGGTCGGCTATGTGGTGGTCGATGTGGACGGCAAGGTCGACGAGACCGAATTGATGCATGAACTTCAATCGCTCGACGGAACCATTCGCGCGCGCTTCTTATACTAAAAGGTGAGACCCGGTCGTTTTCCGTCTCGGCGCTTGCCGAGGGGTGACGATCGGGGTATCCCTAATGTAGGGGGGCAAGCCGCTTGGGGGTGTGGGGTCATGCAGTACGAATTATCCACTCAGGGAACCGAAGCGGTTCTGGCGTTACGCGAGCGTTTTACCGCCGTCGATGCGCCGGAGTTCCGCAGTATCATTCATAGCATTGGCGAGTTGGCGGTGCGCACCGTCGTCATCGACCTGGAACGACTCGATTTCATTGATTCGGCGGCCATGGGCTTGCTGGTGCTGGTGCGCGACAGCGCCATGTCCCGCGCCATCACCATGCGCGTGCGCGCACCGCAAGGGCAGGTCAAAAAAGCCTTCGCCATCTTCAATTTCAGTAAGCTGTTCGACGTCGAGCCCTGACCGCAGGTAGGAACAACTTCCGTTCCGCTGCTCTTCCGCGTTGCGCATCCCCCTCGCTTCCGTCACTCTGTTCGCATGCAGCGCGCGGCCGGATCAACCGGCCGTACCTTAATGATGCAGCAGAGGGGAAATCCGATGAAGACGTTTTTAGCCGTGCTGATAGCCGGCTTTTTCGCTTTTTCCGCGATGGCGCAGACCGAAAGCGCCACCCCGGAAGACGCCAAGGAACTGGTTCTCAAGGCCGCCGATGTGCTGGCCAAGGACGGCAAGGAAAAGGCCTATCGGGCCTATCAAGACCGCTCCGGCCCTTATTGGAAGGGCGAGCTTTACGTCTTCATCATCAATTTCGACGGCGTCTGGGAGTCCTATCCGCCGAAGCCGGAGGCGGTCGGCACCTCGCTGCTGACCCTCAAGGACATCGACGGCAATCTTTTCGTCAAGGCAATGATCGACGTCGCCCAGACCAGAGGCGAAGGCTGGGTCGATTACAAATGGAAAAACCCCGAAACCAACCGCATCCAGCCCAAGACCAGCTACGTCAAACGGGTTGGCGACGTGTTGGTCGGCGCCGGCGTCTATAAATAGGCGGGTGGCAGTATATATCAGCCAGTAACCGTCGTGCCCGGCCTTGTGCCGGGTATCCACGCCGTGGTGCACATCCGGCCGCGCCCGTTGCCACCGGCCGTCGTCTCACCCAGCCGCGTGGATGCCCGCGACAAGCGCGGGCATGACGATTTTTGGTTGTGCATGAACCGTGTGTCGCGGCTCTCCCGCTCAGACTTCCAGCGGCTCGACGTCGACGGCGACTTTCAGCGAATGGTCGCCGCCGCCCAATACCACGCCGGATAGCGGGCTGACGTCCTGGTAGTCGCGGCCCCAGGCGGTGGTGACATGCTCGACACCGGGGATGCAATCGTTGGTGGGGTCGAAATCGATCCAGCCGAAGCCGGGAACGAAAGCCGACAGCCAGGCATGCGAGGCGTCGCTGCCCTTCAGCTTGACCTTGCCCGGCGGTGGGCGGGTCATCAGATAGCCGGACACATAGCGCGCCGCCAAGCCCAGAGAGCGCAGGCAGGCGATGCTCAGATGGGCGAAATCCTGGCAGACCCCGCGCTTTTCCGCCAAAACCTGCTCCAGCGGCGTGGCCAGGGTGGTGGCCTTGGGGTCATAGGTGAAGTCACGGAAGATGCGATGGTTCAGATCCAGCAGGCCGGCCAGGATCGGCTGATCGGGCGGAAAGCTGGGGCGGGCGAACTCGGCCAGTTCCTCGCTGGTGGTGATGAACGGGCTGTCGAAGCAATATTCCACCGCTTCCTGCATGCCGGGGCCGCTTTCATGCGCCAGCATGGCGGCGACCGATTCCCATGACGGCGTTTCGCCCGGCGAGGGCAGGTCGCGCGGTTTGACCTCGACCCGGCTGAGCGCCTCGACGGTCAGCTTGCGGTGAGGATCCTGCAAGGTGAAAAAGGCGACGGGATTGCCGAAATAGTCCTGTCCGGTATCGTCCAGGCTGGCCGGCAACGGGGTGATGCGCAAGGCGGTGCGGCGGCAGCTTTGCGCGGCGAAACTGCGCGGCATCAGATGCGCCATGTGATGGGCGACCAGGACCGGCTCGACATAGTTATAGGTGGTGGTGTGGCGAACCCGGTAGATCATGGCAGCGGCTCCCGCATCAAGGTCATGCTGGAACTGCGACTGACCGCATGGGTGAAGTATTCGCGGGTGACCGTTTCGGACAGTTCCCACAGCTTGGAGCGCAGCACCTCGAAGAAGGTGGCCAGGGCGCGGCGGTCCTCGTCTTCGT
>DATGZW010000511.1:0-3431 GCA_035297005.1 Patescibacteria group bacterium | reverse complement strand
AAGCCTGTCCGACGCCGAGCGCTCCGGCCTGCTCGATGTGCTGCTGGAATCCTGCCCGACCAAGATTCTGCTGCCCAACGAGGAAGCGGCCAAGGACGGCGGCGGTCAGGCGCAAGGGCCGGCGGGATTCTACCGCGCCTTCGGCCTCAACGACCAGGAGATCGAGATCGTCCGCACCGCCGTGCGCAAACGCCAATATTACTACGTCTCGCCCGAAGGCCGGCGGCTGTTCGAGCTGGGGCTCGGCCCGGTGGCGCGGGCCTTCGTCGCCGTTTCAGACAAGGACACCCTGGCCCATCTGCGCCAGTTGAAGACCTGCCACGGCGCCCGCTGGCCGACGGTGTGGCTGGAGGAACAGGGCGTGTCCGCCGATCTCTTGCCTGCGGGAGGGCTCAACCATGAGCAGGTTATCGCGTAACCCTCTCGTAATGGGGCTGGTGCTGACGATGGTGCTCAGCAGCCCCAGCGAACCGCGCGCCCAGATGGCGGTCCTCGACATCGCGGCCTTGACCCAACTGGTCCAGCAGGTGGCGCAGGAAGCCCAGCAACTGACCGCCTTGCAGACGCAGATCGAGAACCAGATGCGGATGCTGCAGGCCTTGCCCAGCGACATCACGCCCAATATCTCCTCGCTGATCCAGCAGACCCAGGCTCTGCAAGGGCAAATCGCCAATCTTCAGACCATGGGCGCCGCCTTGCAGGCGCAACTCGGCACCGCCTATCCCAACAGTTTTGCCAATTACGATCCGCAGGCGATGCTGACCCAGGTCACCGCCATGACGGCGGCCAACCGCCAGGCCATCACCACCGCCATGGAAATCCAGAACCAGGTGGCCGCCAACCAGCCGCAACTGGCCGGACAGGTGCAAAACGCAGTAGCGGCGTCGCAGGCGGCGGCCGGTCCCACCGCCGTCGCCATGGCCACCAATCAACTGCTGGCGGCGCAATCGGCTCAATTGGCCGATCTGCAAAGCCTGCTGCTCTCCGCCCAGCGAGCCCAGCAACAGCAGGTTCTGCAGCAGCAGACCGAAGCGGCGGCCATGCGGGCATTCAACAGCGTCAATGTTCAGCCAATTTTCGCCACCCCGCAGACCTTTCAAGGAGGGATTCAATGACCGCTCCGCGAGTCCTCATCATCATTGTGTGTTCGGTGTTGGTCGGATTGAGTGCCGGCATTGGCGGGACCATTTCGTTCATCGATGCGAAGGATCGACAGATTGCGGCCTTGACCGCTTCGCTCGATCAATTGCGCCAGCAACTTGCCGCCGACGAGGCGGACCGGCGAGAGGCTGAGCGCAAGATGAAGGCCTTCAACCGTGTTGACCAGCCGCCGAAATTTGCGACGCCCCAGACGTTCCAAGGGGGCTTCCAGTGAACCGCCGGCTTGCCATCTTCGCACTCGTCTGCACCAGCATGATCTGGTGGGCGGACACGGCCTCAGCGCAACTGATCGGGACATCGATCAACAACGCCCTGGCCGCATACCGCACCAACGTCCAAGCCTGGGAAGGCATCCTTTCGGGCTTTGCCACTCGCCTGTTCTGGTCTCTTGCGCTCCTCGAACTGCTGGTGGTGGCTGTCCGCTGCGTTCTGAAAGGCGCTGACCTGGGCGAGTTTATTGCCGATCTGGTCAGCTTTGTTTTGTTCATCGGCTTCTTCAACGCCCTTCTGCTGAACGGCCCCACCTGGGCAAACGGCATCGTGAACAGCTTCGCACAGGCCGGAAACGCCGCCGCACAGTCCGTGGGGGGCGCGTCCGGCATAACGCCCGCACAGGTGTTAGAAGATGCCGTGACCATCGTTTGGAAACTCTGGGAGCAAACCAGCATCACGTCTCCCGGCTACAGCTTTGAGCTGGTGATGATCGGCGTCATCGTGATGATCACGCTCGGGGTCATTACCGCCTTCATGGTTGAAGCCCTGGTCGAATCCTACGTCGTCGTCTACGCCGGCATTCTGTTCCTCGGCTTCGGCGGCAGCCGTTTCACCAGCCAATACGCTGTTCGTGTCCTCAATTACGCGGTGTCGGTCGGCGCCAAGCTGTTCATGCTGGAGTTGATCGTCGCCCTCGGCATGCAGTTCATTAACCAGTGGACCACCACCACCCCGGCCGACGCCCCCGGCTTCGTCGAACTGTGCGTCACCCTGGTCACCATGCTGGCTTTGGTGGTCATGCTGCCCTCGATGATCCAAAGCCTGATCAATGGCGCCTCGTTCAGTTCCGGCGCCGCCCTGATGGGGGCGGTGGGAACGGCGGCCGGCACTGCGGCGGGGTTGGCGACGGCCGGCATCGGCGCGGTCGGTCTGGCCGGGGCACAAACGGCGGCCGGACTGTCCAGCGCCACCTCGCTGGGGGCCAAGACCGGCGAAATTGCCAAGTTTCTGCCGCGCGTCGCCGGCAACGCCGGGCAGGCCGCCCTCGGCGATCTGGGCCGGCGGCTCTCCGGGCGCAATTACGGCGGCAGCATGGGCGGGCGCATGGGCATGGACATGCTGAGCCGGATCAACGGCGGCAAAGCGCCGGACGCGTCGCGTCCTCCGCCTCCGCCGCAGCGATCCCAGCAGCCGTCAGGATTTTCCCCCGCTCCGCCCGATAGCGGCCAAGGGAGTTAACCGATGGTGACCCTCAACGCCCCCGGCACCGAGTCGTCCACGGACAATCCCTATCTCAACGGCCGGCGCGAATGGAATGAACGCTATGGCGACTACATCGCCGCCGCCCGCACTTGGCGCATGGCCTGCTTCGGCGCCCTCGCCATCGCCCTGGTAGCAACCGGCGGCACCGTCTATCTGGCCGCGCAAAGCCGGATCGTGCCTTACGTGGTCGAGGTCGACAAACTGGGCGCGGCGCTGGCCGTCGGCCCCGCCGACCGCGCCGCGCCCGCCGACAGCCGGGTGCTGACCGCCCAACTGGCCCGTTGGGTGTTCGATCTGCGCAGCGTCTACACCGACGTTGCCGCCGAACGCGCCCTGATCAACGAGGCCTACGCCGGCATCGCCCGCAACAGCCCGGCCCTGGCCGCCACCAACGATTATTTCCGCGAGCACGACCCATTCCAGCGCGCCCGCACCGAGACCGTCACGGCGCAGGTGGAATCCGTGCTGCCCATCTCGGCCAGCGTGTGGCGGGTGGAATGGGAGGAAACGGTCACCGCCCGCAACGGCGAAGGCGCCGGCAAGGCCGAATGGCAGGCCGACATCACGGTGACGGTCAACCCGCCCAGCGACGCCGCCACCGTTCTGCTCAACCCGATGGGCATCTACGTCACCGACTATCAATGGACCAAGCGGTTGCGAGGCACGCCATGATGAAAAAGGCTTTCCTCTTCCTGATGTTCTTCGCCCCGGCGGCTCTCGCTGCCGATCCCGTCGTCGTGCCGGCCCTCCAACCCTCCGCCGGGCCGCCGCCGCCGGTCAGCGTGCTGTCCAAC
>DATGZW010000510.1:0-2737 GCA_035297005.1 Patescibacteria group bacterium | reverse complement strand
GTCTGACCATCACCATGGGTCAGAAGGGTCCGCAGGCCGAGTCCGTCGCGATCATCTGACCGCACGACCGGTTTACGATCTTCAAGGGGGGCGGTCCGCAAGGGCCGCCCCTTTTGTGTTTTCCGCCACCCGCCCACGAGTTTTCCCGCCTCGATAGTTCTGCATGACGGAATGACAGATTATCCCTATACTCAACTGGGGGTTTGATCCGAACATATCGGCGGGGAGGGGCGCGCGTGCAACATAAGCTGCGGGAGACCGAGGACGAATTCGTCTTGCAGATGCAGGGTAAATTCACTCATCGCGACTATGCCGGGTTTCTCGCCATTGCCGACCACATGGTCGCGGCGCGGATCCAGCGCTTCATCTTCGATATGGAACAGTTGGAGTTCATCGATTCCGCTGGCATCGGCATGATGCTGATGATCCTCGACATCGGCCAGCGCCACGCCGTTGAAGTCATCATCCGCAACGCCCGCGGCGCCGCCCAATCGATCATCCGCAACGCCCATCTCGAAGATCTCTTTACCCTGGCCTGAGCCGCCAGCCGCACGGCACTGGCGTCCGCGCCGCCAACCGGCTACACCTGCCCCATCATGCGAAATTTCGACGTCATCATCATCGGTGCCGGCGCCGCCGGGCTGATGTGCGCCCGCACCGCCGGCCAACGCGGCCGCCGCGTCCTGCTGCTCGACCATGGCGACATCGCGGGGGCCAAGATCGTCATCTCCGGCGGCGGGCGCTGCAACTTCACCAATCTGGGCGCGGCGGCGGACCGCTATGTCTCGGCCAATCCGCACTTCTGCAAATCGGCGCTGACAGGTTTTAGCCAGTTCGACTTCATCGACATGGTCAAGCGCCACCGCATCGCCTATCACGAACGCAAGCACGGCCAGTTGTTCTGCGACGACAGCGCCCGCCAAATCGTCCGCATGCTGCTGGACGAATGCAACGCCGCCTCGGTCGATTTGCGGCTGAACCACCGCGTTACCGAAGTGACCAAGGCCGACGGCTTCACCGTCACCACCGACCACGGCCTGTTCACCGCGCCCGCTGTGGTGCTGGCCACCGGAGGGTTGTCGATCCCCAAAATGGGCGCCACCGGCTTTGCCTTCTCCGTCGCCAAGCATTTCGGCCTCGACGTTACCGAAACCCGCCCCGGACTGGTGCCGCTGAAGTTCTCCGCCGACGATCTGGAACTCATGCGGGCGCTGACCGGCCTGTCCTTCGACGCCACGGTGTCGTGCAACGGCAAAAGCTTCACCGAAGCGGTGCTGTTCACCCATCGCGGCCTGTCGGGGCCTGCGATCCTGCAAGTCTCGTCGTTCTGGCGCGAGGGTGAAGCGATCACCGTCAACCTGCTACCCGAAACCGACGCCTCGGCTTACCTGCGCGACCGCCGCAACACCCGCCCCAAGGCCGAATTGAAGACCATCCTGGGCGAGGTACTGCCCAACCGTCTGGCGCAAAAGCTGACCGAGACCCGCCTGCCCAACCCGGTCATCGGCGGCATCTCAAACAAGGTGCTGGAACAGGTCGCCGCCTTGCTCAACGGCTGGAGCCTGCACCCCACCGGCAGCGAAGGCTATGCCACCGCCGAGGTGATGACCGGCGGCATCGCCACCGGGGCGCTGTCGTCAAAGACCATGGAAGCCCGCAGCGTCGGCGGCTTGTACGCCATCGGCGAGGCCGTCGATGTCACCGGCTGGCTGGGCGGCTATAACTTCCAATGGGCGTGGAGCAGCGGCTGGTGCGCGGGGATGGCGGTTTAGGGTGTGTCGTCAGGTGCGGAGTGTTGGGCTGTTGCTAATGTCCCTAAAAGTCGTCATCCCCGCGCTTGTCGCGGGGATCCACGCGGTTCAACAGATGACGGCCGGCGGGTCATCTGACTCGGCTGGATGTACACCACGGCGTGGGTCACCGGGACAAGCCCGGTGACGACGACCTTTTATTGATGTTCCGTAAAGCCATAACCAGATACGGCAACTGCCCCCCCTAACCGCCGCCCACCTCTTCCAGGAAGTGCCGCACCGCCGCCCGCTGGTCATCGGCGCGATAGGCCACCGACAGCACCATATGGGCGTCGGCATCCGACAGGCGGCAGAAATGCGCGCCCTCAACTTGGATGCTGCGCATCGCCTCGGGCACGATCGACACCCCCACTCCTGCCGCCGCCAGACCGACGATGGTGGACATCTGATGCGCCTCCAGCACCACTTGCGGCGCGAAACCGGCGGCGCGGCACAGCCCCACCACCTTGTCATACAGCCCGGTGCCAATGGCGCGCGGATGCAGGATAAACGGCTGATCGGCCAAATCCGCCACCGCCAGACTGGCGCGCCCGGCCAACGCATGATCGGCGGGCATGACCGCCAGCAACGGCTCGTTCAGCACCATCCGCACGGCGATGCCCTCTAGGGCGCGCGGCTCGCCGGGGCGGATGAAGCCAATGTCCAGACTGCCCTCGGCCAAACAGCGCAACTGGTCGGTGGTCGACATCTCGCGCAGACTCATCCGCAATTCGGGCCAGCGGCGGCGAAAGCGGCTGATGATGCGCGGCATGGCGTTGTTGAACGGGGCAGAGCCGGTGAAGCCGATCTCCAGCCGCCCCAACTCGCCGCGCCCGGCCCGGCTGGCGACGCGCCGCGCCCGCTCGGCCTGAGCGATGGTGGCGACGGCTTCGGGCAGGAACAAATGCCCGGCCTCGGTCAGCGCCACATGGCGGCGGCTGCGCTCG
>DATGZW010000509.1:0-2198 GCA_035297005.1 Patescibacteria group bacterium | reverse complement strand
CAGGCGATCCCCAAGCTGACCTTCCCCGGCGGTTTGTTGATCGGCGATACCGCCGGCTTCCTCAATGTGCCGAAGATCAAGGGCACCCACACGGCGATGAAGTCGGGCATGCTGGCCGCCGAGGCGGTGTTCGACGCCCTGGCTGCCGAGGGTGTCGTCGAAGCCATCGCCTATACCGCCAAGATCAAGGCGTCGTGGGTGTGGGAGGAATTGTATCTGGCCCGCAACGTGCGGCCGTCCTTCCATTGGGGCTTGTGGGCCGGCATCGCCTATTCGGCCATCGACACCTATGTGCTGCGTGGCCGGGCGCCATGGACGCTCAAGCATCACGCCGACCATGAAAGCCTGCGCAAGGCGGCGGAGAGTACCCGCATCGCCTATCCCAAGCCCGATGGCAAGCTGACCTTCGACCGTCTGTCCTCGGTGTTCATTTCGAACACCAACCACGAAGAAAATCAGCCGGCGCATCTGCGCCTGACCGATCCCAACGTGCCGGTCGCCGTCAATCTGGCGCTGTACGACGCGCCCGAGCAGCGCTATTGTCCGGCTGGCGTTTACGAGATCGTAACCGATAACGCCGGACAATCTCCCCGCCTGCAAATCAATGCTCAGAACTGCGTCCATTGCAAAACATGCGATATCAAGGATCCGACCCAGAACATCACCTGGGTGGTGCCGGAAGGGGGCGGTGGTCCCAACTACCCCAACATGTAAGAGACGGTTCTGCACCCGGCGTGAAGAGCCGCATTGAGGTCTTGGAAATGGTGATGCGTGCATCGGTGAGCCGCCGGAGCCTTGCGCTGCGGCGCCTGCTTGCCCTGGGGTTGGTGATGATTTTGCCGGCATGCTCGATCGGCCTGAGGCCGTCGGGCGATGCCCAGTCGGCGACGGATGATGCGGCGGTGGCATCGTCGATGGCGGTTGGCGGTTCCGGGGCGGGAAACTTCCTGGCCGGACGCTTTGCCCAGGATCAGCATGATCTGTCGGCGGCATCCGCTTATCTGCTGCGGGCGTTGGCCGGCGATCCCGAGAACGTCGAACTGTTGCAACGCGCCTCGCTGTCCCTGGCCGCCGAAGGCAAGCTGGATCAGGCGGCGGCGCTGTCGCGCCGTCTGCTGACCTTCGACGGCGAGGCCGGCATCGCCGCCGTGCTGGTGGCCGAGCAAGAGGTCAAGCACGGCAATTGGACCGCAGCCGAGGCGGCTGTTTCCGGTCTGCCCCGGCGCGGGCTGAACAGCTTCATGGTGCCGCTGGTGGTCGCTTGGGCCAAGGTCGGCGAGGGCAAGACCGATGCGGGACTCGACGCCTTGGCGCCGCTGTCGCAGGTCACCAGCTTCGCCGCCCTCTATGATTTCCATGCCGCCCTCATCAATGATCTGGCTGACCGCCGCAAGGCCGCCGATCTGGCCTATCGCAGCACCATGGCCGGCAGTGGCGGCCTGACCTTGCGCACGGTCGAAGCGGCTGCGGCCTTTTACCGCCGTATCGGCCAATCCGAACACGCCACCGAGTTGTTCGACAGCTATCGGAAAGAACATCCCGATACCGCGTCACTCGACTCCGGCACCTCTGTACCGCGCTTGATCGACAGCCCGCAGGCCGGTTTGGCCGAGGCGATGTTCGGCGCTGCCGGATCGCTGCGGCAGGGCAATTCTCCCGATCTGGCGCTGATTTTTGCCCGCATGGCGGTCGATTTGCAGCCGAACTTCCCGCTGGCTCAGGTGACCGTCGCCGATATCCTGCAAGAGCTGGGTCGTCTGCCCGACGCCAACGCGATCTATGCGGCGATCGATCCCGCCTCGCCGGTGTACTGGTCGGCACAGTTGCGCCTGGCCGCCAATCTCGACGAGTTGAACGACATCGACGGCGCCATCAAGACGCTGGAGGCGTTGTCGGCCCAGGCTCCCACCCGCGCCGAGGCCTTGATCACCTTGGGCGACGTGCTGCGCCAGCATAAGCGCTGGGACGAGGCGGTGAACGCCTATGACCGCGCTTTTGCCATCATCGGCGTCGATGACCGCAATCAGTGGATGCTGCATTACTCGCGCGGCATCGCCCTGGAGCGGGCCAAGCAGTGGACCCGCGCCGAAAGCGATTTCCTGCGCGCGCTGGAGTTGGAGCCCGATCAGCCGCATGTGCTGAACTATCTGGGCTATAGCTGGATCGAGCAGGGGGTCAATCTGGAGCAAGCCCGCAAG
>DATGZW010000508.1:0-7289 GCA_035297005.1 Patescibacteria group bacterium | reverse complement strand
GTGCTGCCGGCGGGGGCGGCGGCCGAGGCAATGGTCGAGGCACCCGCGCCGCCCGCCGCCGACGAGGATGCCGGCCCCGCCTGGTTCGTCCATCTGGTGCAGCCCGCCGCCTGGGAGGAGCGCCGCGAGATCGTCGTTGCCGGCACCCATTACGGCCAAGTGGCGATCACCTCCGACCCCGACGACGAGATTGCCGAAATTTGGCAGGAATTTCGCGTCCTGGCGGCTTTGCTGCTGACCCTGACCAGCCTGTTCGTGGTCCTGGTGGTGTGGAGCGTCACCCGCGCGCTGCGTCCCCTGGGCTTGGTCCAGGCGGGGTTGGGCCGACTGGCCGCCGGTGACTTTGCCGCGTCGCTGCCGTCGCTGGAAACCGCCGAGCTTGAACCGGTGGGGCGCAGCTTCAACCGTCTGGCGGACTCCCTGCGGCGGATTACCGCCGACAATCATCTGTTGATAGGCAAGCTGATTTCGCTGCAGGAAAGCGAGCGCAGCCAATTAGCCCACGAGTTGCATGACGAATTGGGGCCTTGCCTGTTCGGCATCCGCGCCCAGGCCGCCTGTGTGATCCGGGCCGCGGCGCCGGACGAGGCGGTGGCGCGGGCGCGCACCATCCAGACCCTTACCGACGACTTGCAGCGTCTCAATCGCAACATCCTCGGACGGTTGCATCCCATGGCCCTGGCCGATCTGGGGCTGGCCGAGGCGGTGCGGGTGTTGATGGAGGATTGGCGTGAGCGTTGCCCCGCCATTGCCTGGGAGGTGTTGTGCGATGATCTCGCCGCCGAGCCCGACGGGCTGGCGGCACTCGCCGTCTATCGCATCATCCAGGAATGCCTGACCAATGCCGCCCGCCATTCGAGGGGCGAACGAGTGGTGGTCGAACTGGCCAGTGGGTCCGCCGCCGACCTTGCTGACCGGCTCCCTGGGGCGAATGACCCATTCGCGGCGGCCACCCTTGTGGTCTCGGTGGTGGTCCGGGACGACGGCGTGGGGTTGGCGCCCGATGCCCGCAGGGGGTTCGGCTTGCTGGGCATGGCGGAACGCGCGCACGCCTTGGGCGGCATGCTGCGGATCGACAGTGGGGGCGGTGTCGTGGTCCAGGCGCTGATTCCTTTTGCTGCCCCTGCGCAGGCGCAGCCATGACCGGCCTTATCCGCATTCTGGTAGTGGACGATCATGCGGTGGTGCGGGCCGGATGCCGCCAGTTGCTGGAACTCAGCGGTGGATTTTTTGTCGCCGAGGCCGCGTCAGCCGCCGAGGCGTTGCGTCTGGCCGCCGAGCTGCGCCCCGGCTTGGTGATGCTGGACCTCAACCTGCCGGATGGCAGCGGACTCGACCTGATCCCGCAGTTGCTGGCTGGCGACGCCGCCATCCGCATCCTGGTCTTCACCATGCACGAGGATCCCGCCTATGTGGCGCGGGCTCTTGAGGGCGGAGCCCACGGCTTTGTTACCAAGGGCGACGATCCTGACACCATCGTCGAGGCAGCGCGCCAGGTGGCGAGTGGCGAGTTCTTTCTCAGCCGGCCGGTCGCTCAGAACCTGGCGCTCATGCAATCGCGCCGCCGCAAGGATCCGCTCGCCCCGTTGACCCGCCGCGAACGCGAGGTGCTGCTGCTGTATGGACAGGGGAAGACCTTGGCCGACATCGCCGCCGGTCTCGGCATCAGCTACAAAACCGCTGCCAACAGTTGCACCAGCATCAAGACCAAGCTCGGCTTGGCCAACACGTCGGAACTGATGCGTATCGCGGTCGCATACGGCGCGACCACAGGGTGACGATGTTCTCTGCCGGATTGTCGCGGAAGGGTGTCATCTCCGTTGCAGCCAGTACGATACCGGCGAACCTATGAAATCCACGGCTGGAAGCAGAGGCTCCGGATCCTGTCGGGGGCGGTCGCTAGGGCGTTTCATGCATCGCAGCATGCGTTGATGTTTTGGCCTCTTGAAGATGACCGCCGCCAGGCTCGCCTGTTCCGCTTCGGTCAGCCATTCTTGGCGACGGCCCTTCGGGCGGTCGATCAGCCCGGCCACGCCCCCGGCTTTGTAGCGCGTCATGCCATCGGCAAAGACGCGCACGACAAGGAAACAGGCGGCGAACCTCTTTGAGCACCGGCCCTTAGGATTTTCCCGAAAATTGACGAAAGCTCATCCAATAGGCCCCTGCGTCAGCCATATTGGGAGTGCGGGACGCATCCGGAATGCCCTGGCTGACAATATCAAACGCAGAAATCAACAATTCGGCGACATCGGTCGCATCTGACACCCAGGCGAACTTGGCGTCTGATTCTTCAGTGCTCATGACCGCAGGAATCGCCCGCTTTGACATGTTCAAAATGAACCCCTTGCCATCGGAAGCAAGGCTGCGGCGAATACGCTCAATATCGTCGGCTGGCGCAAAGCTGTGCTGCAACACCCAAATCGAGATCACGGCGCTGACTCTCAGTCCCGCCGCGACCATCATATCGAACTGGCCCGGTGAAACAGCGAAAAAACGGTCAGATCCGACGTAGTCACCGGCCAGGGCGCGCATGTTGGGACTGATATCGACCCCAATGACTGAACAGCCGCACGCGTCGATCATTGCCTTGGCCATGCGGCCAATGCCGCAGCCATAATCCAATACGACTGAATGAGAACTCAGGTTCAGAGTTTGTTGCAGTAGCTCCATCAAATAGGGAGTCTCAACGTCCCATCGTGTCTGTGTTTCTGCGCCAGGTCCTTCATCGGTTAAAATGATTTCCTTAGCCCGAGCAATATCCGAAACATCGAAGATTTGTGGGTAATACTGCGCACTGACCGTTGCCGACGACTCAACCATATGCCCATCCTTTGCCAATATGCCCATAGGGGGCATAACACGAAAGTGAGTAGACCGCCCGTCAGGATTGAAGGATCCGTCTATGGATCCGACGGGTCACAAGGTGATTGCTTTTGTGTCGTCGCCCACCCATGGGCGACCGATCCACCCATCCTCCCCCATAATATAGACAGACTAACTAACTTTTAGTAGTCCAGACTAACCTTTCCGAGGTGGAAAGGTCGTCTGTCGGCAGGAAAGGGAAGCCTGCTTGTTCATCTTCCCCGGCTGGCTGTGTCGGCCGCCCCTGCTGCCCCTGAGCAAGTCCAAAGTGCCAGAGATTCTGCAGGCGGCGGTTCTTCTTCCATTCTCAGCGCTCGCGCATCGCCTCGGCCGAAACGCCCATCAAGGGATAAAGCAGATAGGAGAGGATCGTGCGCCGCCCGATCACGATCTCGGCGGTCAGCGTCATCCCCGGCAGCAGGCGAGCGCCGGGTGGCAAGTGTCGCAGGTTGTTCCGTGTGAGCGACAACCGCCCCAGATAATAGGCCTCGCTGCCCGGAGCGCCGTTCACGGGCGGGCGGTCGCGGACATAGGCGTCTTCGGACAGGGTCAATACGTCGCCGTCCACCAGGCCGTGCCGCTGGAACGGAAAGGCGTCCAAGCGCATTCGGGCCGTTAGGCCAGGGCTGATGAAGCCGATATCCTCAGCACTGACCTGCACCTCGGCTTCCAAAGCAGAGCCGATCGGCACCAGAACAACGACCGGCTCCGCCTCGCGCACCACCGATCCGACCGAGCGTTTGGCGACGTCCAGCACGACGGCGTCGGCTGGAGCGGTCAGAGTCACCAGTTCAGTGCGCCGCTTGGCCTTGGCCAGATCTTCGGTCACGGCCTGCAGATCCCGTTGCGCGTCCATCAATTCTTCGGCGGCTTTCTGCCGCCACTCCGTCCGGTAGGCCTGCAAGGCCGCCTCGGCGGCGGCCAGGGCGCTGCGCGCCTCGCTCTGCTGGTTGACGGCATTCTTGAAGTCGCTCTCAATGGACAATCTCTGGTCCCGACTGGCCAGGAGATTGAGCTTCGAGCCATTTTGACTATTGTACAATTGCGCCCGCATGTTCTCCACCTCGCTGCCGGCGGCGAAGCGATCCTTCAGGATGGTTTCGTCCTGATGCAGGCGGATCAATGACGCACGAATGCGCGCGATTTCCCCTTCTTGCTGCTTGACGCGATTGGCGTAACTGGCCTGCCGTTCAAGGAAGATGCGCGCCTGCACCTGCTCGACAGTGTCCGCCCCCGGCAGGGTGAAGGTCTTGTCACCGCGCAGTTCCGCCCCAAGGCGGGCAACTTGGCCGGTCAGACTGAGAGTGCGATCCTCCAACCGGCTGGTATCGGCCGTGGTGAAGGTTGGATCCAGGTGGGCTAACACTTGTCCCTTGTGAACCACTTGACCGACGCGGACATCAATGGTGCGAATGATCGACACTTCCAGTGGCTGAACCTCGATATTGGGGTCCGTGGTCACGATCTTGCCGCGTGCGACCACCACATTGTCCAATTTTGCCAACCCGGCCCAGGTCAGGAAGGTGATTACGATGAAAATAATGAGATAGAGCAGGCCACGCGCCGGCAGCGGCAGCCGCTGCTGTTCGATCTCATCCACATCGGCCAAGAACACGACGGCGTCGGCGGGGACGTCGTCGCACCCGGCGGCTAGCCTCGGTTTTGTCTGTTCCATAGGTGCTGATAAATCCCGCAGCGGGCTAGAAGGTCGGCGTGGCTGGCGACATCGACGATGCGGCCCTTGTCGAGCACCAAGATGGCGTCGCAAGGGACCAGGGTCGAGAGGCGATGGGAAATCAATAGAATCGTTCTATTCTGGCGAATCCGCCCAAGGTTTTCCATGACGATGGCCTCGCTGTCCGGGTCGAGCGCGCTAGTCGCCTCGTCGAAGATCAGGAAGCGCGGTTGCGGTAATAGCGCCCGGGCGATGGCGATGCGCTGTTTCTGCCCGCCCGAGAGGTTGGTGGCCCCTTCCTCAAGCGGCGTGTCGTAGCCCTGGGGCAGGTGTTCGATGAACTCGTCGGCTCCGGCCAATTGGGCGACGGCGACGATGTCCTCGAACGCAGCATCCGGCTTGGTAACCGCGATGTTCTCGCGCACGGTGCCACGAAACAGGAAACTGTCTTGCAAGACCACGCCGATGTTTTGCCGGAGATGGACAAGGTCGATTTCGCGGATATCGATGCCGTCAAGGCGGATGATGCCTTCCTCGACCGGATAGAGTCCCTGGATGAGGCGGGCGAGAGTGCTCTTGCCCGAGCCGCTACGTCCGACGACGCCGACCAGGCAGCCGGGGCGCATGTCGAAACTTACTCCGCTCAAGGCTGGCGTCGCCGACGCCCCGTAGCGGAAGGTCACCTCCTCAAACTGGATGCGCCCCTGGATGTCGGGGCGCACGCCGGCGGTGCGGCGTTCTGGGGGGCGGTTCATCACCTCGGCCAGCATCTGCACCGAGAGCGCCGTCTCTTGGTAGTCCTGGATCAACGAGACGATCTGCACCAATGGCCGGGTCACCCGTCCGGCCAGCATGTTGAAGGCGATGAGAGCGCCGGCGGTCATGCTCTGGTCGAACACGCACTGCACGCCGACGGCCAGAATAGCCACCGAGCACAGCTTGTCGAGGCCGCCGGTCAGAGCGTTGGCGCTCATCGCAATCCGCGCCACCGCGCCGTGCCCCTTGACCGCGCTGGCTGCCCGCTGGTCCCAGCGGCGCCGCTGCAGCGGCTCCAAGGCCAGCGCTTTGATGGTGCGCATGCCCGACACGGTCTCCACCATCATCGCCTGGCGCTGGCTTTCCGCCTCGTAGAGCTTACCTAACCGCTGGCGGAACGGGCCCAGGAACAGCCACAAGACCACCCCGATCAACACGGTGAAGGTCAGGGCCACAAGGGTCAGTTTGATGCTGTAGAGCAGCAGAAGCGGCAGGAAAATAAACAGGCTGCTGGCGTCGAGTGCCGTGAAAAACAAATTCCCCGTTAGGAACTGCCTGATCTTTTCGATCTGCTGAATGTTGCGCACGGTGACGCCGGCGCAGGTTCCTTCGAAATAACCGACCGGCAGAGACAGCAAATGGGCGAATACCTTGACAGCTAGGCGAAGGTCGATCTTGTTGGTGGCGAAGACCACTAGATATTGCCGGAGAAATCCGATGGCCGTCTCGAAGACGATGCTGGCCACCACCCCGGCGGTCAGCACGTAAAGAGTAGCGTAGCTCTGGTGCACCATGACCTTGTCAATGACCAGTTGCAGGAAAATCGGCACCGCCAGACCCAAGACCTGCAACGAGACCGCCGCCAGCGCCACGTCGCGGAAAACCCGCCCCTCACGCAACAGCTCGGGAATGAACCAGGCCAAGCCGAAGGGCTGGCTCTCGTCGGTCAATCCCCACACCCGCTTGACCAGCAAGACGACGCCGCTCCAGGACTCGCGGAAGGCGTCGGCCGGAACCAACAGCCGGGTGGTCAGGGACGTCATCGGGTCGAGGACGACGACGCGCTTCTGAGCGCCTTCGCCCTCGAAACCAAACACGACGACCGTGTTGCCGTTCTTCAGGCGCGCCAGCAGCGGCGCGACCGCCCGCAGACGCAAAAAATCCCTCCATTCCGGCGTCTTGGCGGCAGCACGGAGTCCGAGGTCGCGGGCCATGCGCAACAGCAGGAGGTCGTCCGGTTCGTCCGCCGGCAAGGCATAGTCGTGGATCAGCCGCTCCGCCGAGGTCGTGATGCCGTGATGCAACGCGACCTGAGCGAGGCAGCGAACAGCGGAATGGGAAAACCCTTGCCCGCCGGTTGCTGGCGGTGAAGCAACCATGGCCTCGACTGTCATATCAACTGGCAGGTATGGCCGCGACGACAGCGGGCGCGCCGCCCCGTGCCGCCAACCGATCGCCGCCACTCGGCAGAGCTGCGACGACTTCGCGGATCGTGCCGATGACCTGCTCCGCCGTGATTAATTTGGTGCATTCGAAATGCCGCGGGGTGTTGGCATGGCGCGGGCACCACAACAGGTCGTGATGGTGGAAGCGATGCCGGATATCGTTCCAGCAGCCGTTGCAGGCATGGTAGTTGATGACTCGACCGGCCGCCGGGAATTCATTGGTGGGGAGGGTAAAGCCGCTGATCATCACCACCGGCGTCTCCGCCGCCCAGGCCAGCCAGGACAGGCCGCTCGACAGGCCGATGAAGAAATCCGCATGTTTCAGCCAGCGGACCCGCTCGGCCAGCGGATGGTCGCCGGTTTCATCCTCGGCGCCGTTGGGCAGGTGATTCCAGATCAACCCCTGTCCGTAGACCGGCTTCTGATCGATGCAGATGACCCGATAACCAAGGCTCTTGAGGAATTTCACCACGCCCCGCCAGCCATCCGGATTATTCCAGTACTTGGCCTGTGACGAGCTTTGTACGCCAATGCAGACATAGGGCTCGGGG
>DATGZW010000507.1:0-4255 GCA_035297005.1 Patescibacteria group bacterium | reverse complement strand
CGGGCGGGGAATCGAGGCGGACTGTCTCGACAAGGTGTTCGTGCTGTTTCAGCGCCTCCATCCTCGTGATTCGCCGAAAGGAACTGGGATCGGTCTCAGCGTATGCCGCAAGCTGGTGGAAAAATATGGTGGCCGCATCTGGGTGGAATCGGTTCTCGGTGAGGGAAGCGCCTTCTTCTTCACCTTGCCGAGTTGCCAACTTGAGGCGGCTCCCCCGTCTCCCATAAAATAGGGACAGCCAGCACAGAAGGTGTTGCATGAAAATATTGATCGCGGACGAATATAGGCTCATGCGTGATGGTCTTCGGCCGTTTTTATCCGAGTTAAGCCCGATTGCCCATTTTTTTGACGCCAGCACCCTCAATGAGGCTATTTCGGTGGCGGCGGATGCTGGCGAAATCGACTTGGTCTTATTGAGCCAAGCAATGCCGGGCATGAATGACGTGAGCGGCATTCGGTCGTTCCGAGAAGGATTCCCGAAAGGCAAGGTGGTGCTGCTATCGACTATCGCTGATCCGTTGACGATGGTGGAGGCTCTTGTCGCTGGCGCTGTCGGCGTCATACCCAAGACCAGTTCGATGCATAGCTTGGTGAGCGCGCTTCGTTTGGTGATTTCGGGTGAGGTCTATCTTCCCTCCGAGGCTGCCATCGCGCTGTCCAACCGGTCGGCCCTCCCGGTAAGCACCAACCGACCGTCGGCGCCTGAAAATATTGGCATGGTAAGGTTCTCCTCAAGCGAGTCCAAAGTCCTCCCGTTGTTGCTCGATGGTTTGTCCAACAAGGTCATTGCCGAGCGTCTCGGCATCGAGGAGGCCGCAGTCAAGGCTCGGATGCGCTGCATCTATAGAAAAATTGGTGTCGCCAACCGCGCCCAGGCGGTCTGGGCGCTCCAGGCCAACGGCAACCTTAGAACCGTTTGACTATCTTTCGATAGGGGTAAGGCAGCTTAAGATAGGATGGATGTCATAGGTCGTTTCGCGTGAGAGTCCTCCCCTACAGCAGCGTCAATGACGGTAGCGGAAGGGGAATTAGGGCATGGCTCTTGTGAAGAAGAATCAAGTCGGCGGACTGAATGCCGGTCGGGCAGCGGTCACCGAGGACATCGACGCCGGAGCCGGCAGCAAGCTTCTCGCCGAAGCGCAAAAGCGCAAGGCTCGTACCTTCGCCCGTCAGCAGAAAGCAGCCGAGCGGATCGCCGCCGCAACCTCGCAATTGGCCAGTGGCATCGCCGAGGGCTCGGCGGCGGCGGAGGAAATGCGCAAAGCCTCCGAGCAAATCGCTTCGGGCGCGGAGGAAGCGGCTGGTGCCGCGCAGCAGTCGATGAAGGCTGTCATTCATGGCGCGGGACTGATTCTTAAGTGCAGAGAAAATGCGGACGTGTCGGTCACTAAGACCGAAGCGCTGCAGTCTCTGATTCAGAACGTCGCGAACCAGATTGCCAATTCCATTCTGTCCATCGGCCGTGCCGCCGAGCGCCAGGAAGGCGCCGTCAAGATGGTCGAGGAGTTGGAGAGCCAAGCTGCCGCCATCAGCGAGGTCGTCAAGGCGGTGGCCCGCATCGCCGACCAAACCAACCTTCTGGCGTTAAACGCCGCCATCGAGGCCGCCCGCGCCGGTCAACACGGCAAGGGCTTCGCCGTGGTTGCCGATGAGGTTCGCACCCTGGCTGAAACGTCGGAAAAGAGTGCCCGCGAAATTCAGGATTTGATCGCTCAGATTCAGAAGGATGTGAAGGTAATCGCCGAAGGGATCAACTCGTCGGCCAACAATGCCAAGCAGGAAGTCGAGAAGGGCAGGCAGATCACTGCCGCGCTTGAGCAGGTTCGCGCCGATATGATCGAGATCGGGGCTGGTGGTCGCGACATCGCCAAGGCATCCGAGGAGGCGAACAGCGCTATCAAGGACGTGCAAAAAGGATCCGAGGTGATCGGCACCGCTGCCGAGGAGCAGAGTGCAGCCTGTGAAGAGTCGCTGAAGACCATCGACCAGCAGAACCAGGCATTGGCCCAGTCCGAGCAGGCAGCCCAAGAACTGTCGGAACTGGCCGAAGAGCTTAAGAACTCCACGGACATTTCTAAAAGCAGTGAAGAGGTCGCCTCGGCGGCCGAGGAATTGTCCTCGGCGGTGGAGGAGATCAACCGTGCCGCCGCTCAGATCATGACGGCACTGGATCAAATCCAGCGCGGCGCCCAGCAGCAGGGGTCGGCGACTCAGCAATCCTCCGCCGCGATCACCCAGATCGAGAAGGGCGCTCAGGTCGCTGCTGGCCGTGCCACGGTCGCAGTGGACAAAGGGAACGCTGTCACTCGGGTCCTTGGCGCCAACAAGATCGCCATGGAAGAGCTTATTTCGGGTGTCATGAAATCCGTCGATGCTGGCAAGACCTGCGGCGATCAGATGACTGCGCTGGAACAGATCAGCCGGCGTATCGACAAGATCGTCGATGCCATTACCACGGTGTCCATTCAGACCAATATGCTGGCCGTCAACGGCTCGGTTGAAGCCGCGCGCGCTGGCGAGTTTGGTAAGGGCTTCGCCGTGGTGTCCACCGACATCCGCAATCTGGCTCGCGATTCAGCCGAGAATGCAGATCGCATCAAGGACACCGTGAAGGCCATCCAGGACCAGATCGGCGCCGTCCGCCGCGACATGGCGGAGATTGCGGTTTCCGCCGCCGCCGAGGTCGAGAAAAATAAGATGATCAGCAAAGACCTGGAAACAGTTGCCAATGACATGATTATCGTTGTCCAGGGCAACAAGGAAATACTTGAGAACTGCGATGGGATCGTCCGGGTTGTTAAGGAGGTTCAGACCGGCGTCGAGCAGATCGCCGCCGCCGCCCAGCAGACCACCCGCGCCACCGGCGAGGCCGGAATCGCCGCCAAGGAACAGGCCAAAGGGGCCGAGGAACTGGCAGCCGCCATCGAGGAAATTGCGTCCTTGGCCGATGAGTTGCAGGCCGGTGCCTGACGTCGTCTCGCATCACCATAGACGTCAGGAGGACATTCCATGTCCGAAGTAGCGGAAGCTGTGCGGGATGACGTCGAAACGCGGGCGGACGGTGCCGACGCCACGACTGGCGACGCGCGTCAATTCGTCATCTTTCATGTCGCCGAGGAGATGTTCGCCGTGCCTCTGTCCGAGGTGCAGGAAATCATTCGGATGCCCGACGTGGTTCACGTACCCATGAGTCCTGGGGCGCTGGAGGGGCTGGCCAATTTGCGCGGGACCGTTCTCCCGGTCATCCGCTTGCGGCGAATATTCGGCATAAGCGATGTTGAGCATGATGACGCCACCCGTGTCGTGGTACTCGACCAGGGTCGCCCGGTCGGCTTGGTGGTTGATCGCGTGGCCAACGTGGTCACCGTCGAGAATGACCGTATCGAGCCCGTGGACTCCATCCAAGGCACCATCGATACCGATTTGATGACCGGCATGATCAAGGATCGCGACGGCAAGTCGATGGTCATGATCCTGGATGCCACCAAGGTCGTGGCCCGCGAATTTCAGGCGGTCGGCAAGGCTCTGGACCGTGCTCTTGGCGGTGCGGCTGTTGGGTCCCATGACACCAATCACGATCTTCGTGGCCCGGTCGATGATGGCAGCGACGAAAGCCAGTTGGTCAGTTTCGAGGTGGCCGGCCAGGAATACGCCCTGCCCATCGAAGATGTGCAGGAAATCGTGCAAATTCCCGAGCAAATCACCGAGGTGCCCAACACGCCCCCCCATGTTCTGGGCGTGATGACCCTGCGCAACCGCCTGCTGCCCCTGGTCAGCCTGCGCGAGATGTTCGGACTGCCGCCCCGGGACGTCACCGATTCCAACAAAATCGTCGTCGTATCTCTAGGAAATGGACGTTCGGCCATGTCGGTCGGGGTGATGATGGACAGCGTGAAGGAGGTGCTTCGCGTCGGGCGTTCGGTCATCGATCCGATGCCGGCCTTGCTGGCGCGGAGCGGCAATCTCGGCGAGATCGAGTCGATTTGCCGCCTGCAGGAGGGCAAGCGGTTGGTGTCGATTCTGTCGGCCGAGAAGATGTTCAATGCCGGCGAGTTGCGGTCCGTCGTCGACAAGGCTGCAGGGGAGAGGGATGACGTGGATGAGGAGGGCGGGCGCGGAAGCGCAGGAGTCATCGACGACGAGGAACAGTTCGTCGTCTTTCGTCTGATGAACGAGGAATACGGCGTTCCCATCGACGCGGTGCATGAAATCGTGCGGGTTCCAGAGGAACTTACCCGTGTTCCCAAGACTCCCG
>DATGZW010000506.1:0-2329 GCA_035297005.1 Patescibacteria group bacterium | reverse complement strand
GGCCCGACGGCGAGCCCTGAACGGGGCGGGACATGGCACGGTGGTGTGGGCAAAGGAACAGACGGCTGGGCGCGGTCGGCGCGGCCGGACGTGGGTATCGCCACCGGGCAATTTGCATTGTTCGGTGGTGTTGCATCCCGGCGCTACGATGCCGGATGCGCCACAATTGGCTTTCGTCGCCGCCGTGGCGTTGCGCGAAGCTTTGGCCGAATTGGCTCCCGCAGCGGTCTTCCAATGCAAATGGCCCAACGATATTCTGTGCGGCGGCCGCAAGGTTGCCGGCATGCTGCTGGAAGCGGCGGCACCGTGGATTATCCTGGGCGTCGGGGTGAATCTGGCGCAAGCTCCCGACCCGGCCTTGTATCCGACGACTTGTCTGCGTCAGGCGGGCAGTGGGGCCGAGGCATTCGACGTGCTGGCGGGATTCTGCGACTGCTTAGCCGTCTGGTACGAGCGATGGATCACCGAGGGGTTCGCGCCGTTGCGCGCCGCATGGCTGGCGCATGGCTGCGGATTGGGCGGGCCGGTGACGGTTCGCTTCGCCGACGGATCAATGATGGAAGGCCGGTTCTTCGGCCTAGATGAGCGGGGCGCGCTGTTGTTGGACCGACCGGATGGCTCGCGCTATCCGGTCTTGGCTGGCGACGTGTTCTTCGGGACGTGACGAGGCAAAAGAGACCAAAAAATGCTGCTGGCGATAGATTCGGGGAACACGAACATCGTCTTCGCGATGTTCGACAGCGACGGCGAAAAGGTGCGCGGTGAATGGCGTTCCTCGACGGATACCAATCGCACCGCCGATGAGTTCGGCGTATGGCTGACTCAACTCATGGCGATGGAGGGGCTCAATCGGCAGGATGTCGACGCCTGTATCATCGCCTCGGTGGTCCCCGCCGTGGTGTTCGCGCTGAAGACTCTCTGCCGCCGCTATTTCGGCTGTGAGGCTCTGGTGGTCGGCGATGAAGGGGTTGGTCTGGGCATCAAGATCTTGCTCGACCGTCCGGAAGAAGTCGGCGCCGACCGTCTGGTCAACGCCGTCGCCGCGCACAAATTCTATAAAGGCCCGCTGATCGTTATCGATTTCGGCACGGCGACCACCTTCGACGTGGTGGACGGCAGCGGCAATTATTGTGGTGGCGCCATCGCGCCGGGCATCAATCTATCGTTGGAGGCGCTGCACACAGCCGCCGCCAAGCTGCCGCGCGTCGCCATCGGGCGGCCGCGCACAGTGATCGGAAAAGCGACCGTGCCGGCCATGCGGTCCGGTATTTTTTGGGGTTATGTCGGCTTGATCGAGGGATTGGTGAAGCGCATTCAAACGGAGTTCGGTTCACCCATGACTGTTGTCGCCACCGGCGGATTAGCGCCCCTGTTTCTTGAAGTCACCGATGTCATCCATCACCTGGATCCCGAACTGACCTTGCGCGGCCTGCTCGAAATCCATCGCCTGAACCCGCGCACATGACCCATTCTCCCGACGAACTGGTGTTCTTGCCCCTCGGTGGTACCGGGGAAATTGGAATGAACCTCAATCTCTACGGCTGCCGCGGCAAATGGCTGATCGTCGATTGCGGGGTGTCGTTCGGCGATGACAGCACGCCCGGCGTGGACGTGTTCATGCCCGATCCGGCTTTCATCGAGGAGCGGCGCAAAGATCTGCTCGGCATCGTGCTGACGCATGGTCATGAGGACCATCTGGGGGCGGTGCATCACCTGTGGCACAAGCTGCGTTGCCCCGTTTACGCGACGCCGTTCTCGGCTTCTTTGTTGCGGGGCAAGCTGCGCGAAAACGGCCTGGAATCGCAAGTTCCGGTGCATGAAGTACCGTTGGGCGGCACCGCCAAGATCGGCCCGTTCGAGGTCGAGTTCGTCACCCAGACCCACTCGATCCCCGAACCGAACTCGCTGGCGATTCATACGCCGTTCGGCACCGTGTTGCATACCGGCGATTGGAAATTCGACCCGGCCCCGATGGTCGGCCCGGAAGCCGATTTTGCCAAGTTGCAACGTTTGGGCGATGACGGCGTGTTGGCCCTGGTCGGCGATTCGACCAATGTCTTCACTCGTGGCGCCGCCGGTTCCGAAGCCGCCGTGCGCGAAAGCATGAAGGGGCTGTTCGGTCGCTTCAAGAAGCGTATCGCGGTGGCCTGCTTCGCCACCAATGTGGCGCGCGTCGAATCCATCGCCATCGCCGCCGCCGAGCACGACCGCCATGTGGCTCTGGTCGGCCGCTCGCTGTGGCGCATCGATCAGGCGGCGCGGTCCAACGGCTATATGAAGGGCCTGCCGGCCTTCCTCAACGAACATGACGCCGCCTATTTGCCCGAGG
>DATGZW010000505.1:0-3656 GCA_035297005.1 Patescibacteria group bacterium | reverse complement strand
TGGCCGGAACCTTGCCCTGGCGCACCAGATCGAAGGCGTTTTCCAGGCTATGGGCGAATTTGGCGGCGACGTCGAAGCCGAACATCGCCCCCGATCCCTTGAGCGTATGCAAGGCGCGAAAGGCGCTGTTGACCAGATCGGCGTTGCCGGGCGCGCTTTCCAGGTCCAGCAGCGCCTGCTCAAGCTGCTCAAGCAGCTCTTGCGCTTCCTGGCGGAAAACTTCGGTGGGGTCGGGAGTGCTCATGCGGCCACCTCGGTCAGTCAGGGCGCAAGGAAGGTGATAAACCCGGCGGCGTCCTCGACGGCGATGCCGGCGCGGCACAGTGTGGAGTGCAGCGCCCCCTTGGCCGTGGCCGTCACGCTCAATTCGCGCCCGGTGGCGACCGCCGTTCGGCGCGCCGCAATCAGGATTTGCAGAAAGCTGAGATCGGCCGCCGTCAGCGCCGTGCAATCGATGGCGACCGGCCCTGGCGCGGCCAAAGCAGTCTGCAAGCGAGAGAAAGCGGCATCCGCGTTACGGAGAACCTGCTCGCCGGAAAAAGCAATGGAGAGGACGTCAGGACGGGTCATGTCAGTGTCCGGAAAACAGAGGGTGATGAACGTTGTGATCGTTGTCACTTACCCGTGCAGCTTCTCTGATAAAGTACCTATCCTTTAGTCCTTGTGCAACAGATGCGTAAACTTAATGGCGCTTCTATCCATCGCATTTTACGTAAAATGAGATTGTCTATTAATCGTTGAATAATTCTTATTTCACCAAAGAGTCATGAATGGCCGCCGGATGGATCCCGCGGATGTCCGAAAGGCTGATTGACCCGCGCTTGCGGCAGCCCAATTAGGCAGTTACCATCACCGGACATCTTGTTGGGGCGCGTTCATGCTGTCAGGTCCAACCGTGTCCATCGGGCCGCTGGTTCCCGACGACTTCTTGCCCATCTTCCATTGGAGCAATGATGTCGAGGCCAGCCGTCTCAATGCCAGTTACCGGCCGGTGGATTGGGTCAGCCACCGCGCGTGGTGCGATTCGGTGGGGCAGGATCCGTCGCGGGTGGTTTTCGCCATCCGCCGGCACAACGATCCCAAGATCGTCGGCTATGTGGAAATCATCCATATCAACCCGACGCACCGCTCGGCCCAGCTCGGCATCCGCATCGGCGCCGCCGCCGATCGCGGCCAAGGCCTGGGGAAAGAGGCGCTGCGCATCGCCCTGCATTACAGCTGGAACCACCTCAATTTGAACCGCGTGTCGTTGACGACCCTGCGCCATAACGAACGCGCCATCCGCGCCTTCACCGCCGCCGGCTTCCGCCGCGAAGGCACCCTGCGCCGCGCCGAATTCATCGATGGCGCCTGGGTCGATCTGGTCATGATGGCGGCCCTGCGCCCCAGCCGCCACGCCGAGCCATTTCCGGTGCAGACCGCCACCGTCGAGGTTCGACGCAAGGGGCGGCTGGGCGCTTTTCAAAGAAACACCAAATAAGTGCATACATTAATTAAACTGGCGACTATAGGGGAGCAGTCTCTACTGGCCGGCATCACCGCGTCCGACATCCAGACCGATCCCTATCCGCTCAGCCAGGGCTTTCCGCCTTCTCCAAGATCGGCTGGGGCGGCCTCCGCCGAGCAATCAGCGCTATCAACTGTCGGCATCAGCACATGTCAGGGGTGTGGGGAGAATTCGCGGAGCTGCACAGCTCGGCCGCTTTCTTCGCCCAGGTCGTCGAGTTGTTCCGCGATCATTGGCCGCAGGCGCTGCTCCAGCATCTCGGCGGCAGCCTGCTGGGGCATTCCATGGGGCTGTTCCAGCGCGACAGGTTCCCGCAAGGGCTGAACGCCCCGCACGGCGTCGGCATCCATTGCGGCTTCAACAAAAGGAAGATAAACCGCGTCGCAACCTTAGCTTAGAGTCCGGCTATTCGCCTGGTGTCGATGCACTCCTCGGAGCCAGCCGTGAATTCCCGGCAAGCTATCGGCCGGCTGCTGTAAATGCCGCATCGGCACAGTCCGCCGACGTGACCGCGGAAGGCCGCGCAATAGGTATCCGCCGTGAGGGCTGCCGGCTCGTTTGTGTTCGCCCCGACAGCTCCATCACCGGCATGGGCGCAGCATGCCCCGCATTCCTCGCAGTCCACTGTTTACTCCGATTGAACTTTTTGCCGCATTCCCAGGCCCGACGATACCGCCGCGATAGGCAATCCAGCCGTTGCAAAAACGGTCAAACGCAAAAACGGCCCGCTGGGGCCGTTGGCTAATTTTCCGTAACTGCTTGAAATAATTGGTGCCCCAGGCCGGACTCGAACCAGCACGCCTTGCGACAACAGATTTTGAGTCTGCCGCGTCTACCATTCCGCCACTGGGGCACCGGGAGGTATGGGCGTGACTATAGACGAGCTTTCGGCGCGGTCAATCCCCTAGGAAGCCCTCTCGAACGGATTTGCCCCATTCGCTCGTTGCGTCGGGAGGGGAGGGGCTGATACATCTCGCGCATTCATTGCTGTTCCGGGGGGCTCGATGCTTAAGCGTCTTTATGACTGGATGATGGGGCTGGCCGGCAATCGCCATGCGCTGTGGTGGTTGGCGGCGGTCGCGTTCATCGAAAGCTCGGTGTTCCCCATTCCGCCCGATGTGATGCTGATTCCCATGGTCATGGCGGATCGCCGCAAGGCGTGGAAATACGCCGCCGTGGCGACGGTGGCGTCGGTGATCGGCGGCTGGCTGGGCTATAGCATCGGCTATTTTCTATACGAATCGATCGGCCGCTCGGTCATCGAGTTCTATCACCTGCAGGCTGGCTTCGACGCCTTCCAGTCCAAATTCAATGAGTACGGCGCTTGGATCGTCTTGATCAAGGGCATGACCCCGATCCCCTATAAGCTGGTCACCATCGCCGCCGGAGTGGCGCATCTCGACCCGCTGGTGTTCACCTTGGCCTCGATCGGGTCGCGCGCCATGCGGTTCTTCCTGGTGGCCGGGCTGCTGTATTTCTTCGGTGAGCCGATCCGCGATTTCATCGAGAAGCGGCTGACCCTGGTGACCACCGGCTTCGTCGTGCTGCTGGTCGGCGGCTTCGTCATCATCAAGCTTATCTAAAGGCTGGTCCGGCCATGACCCTGTCACCCCGGCATTATCCCGCTGTGATCCTGGTGGCCTGCCTGGGCGCCTTGGCCAGCGCCTTGACGGCGCAGTTCGTCTTCGGCCTGCGGCCCTGCATCCTGTGCCTGTATCAGCGCGGCCCCTATGTGGCGGCGGCGCTGATGGCGGGGGTGGCGTCGCTGCCGATGGTGCCGGTTCGGGCGCGTTGGGGGCTGGTGGCGCTGTGCGGGCTGGCTTTCGTCGTCAACACCGGCATCGCTTCGTTCCATGTCGGGGTCGAGCAGCATTGGTGGGCTGGCACCGCCGCTTGCGTCGGCGAGACGGCCTTGCCGACCTCGCCCGATCAGATGCTGGCGATGCTGAAAGGCCCGCCGCCGCCGCATTGCGACGATGTGCCATGGGCGCTGTTCGGCATTTCGATGGCGGGGTTCAACGTTGCCGCCTCGCTGCTGCTGGCGGGCTTCGCCGCTTGGGCGGCGCGGCGGATGAAGGAGCAGGCATGACCGAGCAGACGACGCGCACCACCGGCGACCAATTGATGCCCGGCGATCCGACGCGCAAGG
>DATGZW010000504.1:0-2082 GCA_035297005.1 Patescibacteria group bacterium | reverse complement strand
CTGTTGTCGAACACGAAAAAGACTATCATCGGACTGGACGGCTATGGCCTTAGCGTGGTCGAGCAGCGCCCGATTGTGGTGTCCGAGGAGGAATGATGAGCGGCATGCGCATTCTGATCGTCGAATCGCGGTTTTACGACGAGATCACCGATAATCTGGTCAAGGGCGCGGTCAAGGAACTGGCCGCCGTCGGTGCCGGCTACAAGCGCCTGATCGTCCCCGGCATCCTGGAGATCCCGGCGGCGGTGCGATTCGCCATCCGTGCGATGGAGTTGCGCGCCACCGACGAGCGCTATGCCGGCTATATCGCCCTGGGCTGCGCCATCAAAGGCGAGACTGACCATTACGACCACGTTTCCCGCGAATCCATGCGTGGCTTGCAGGATCTGGCCTTGCAATACACCCTGGCCGTCGGCAACGGCATCCTGACGGTGCATAACCGCCAGCATGCGATGGAACGCTGCCTCCCCGAGCGCAGGAACTTTGGCGGGCAAGCCGCCCGTGCCTGCCTGCGCATGATCGAAATCAAACGAGAGCTTAGTCTTATACCCAAATGACAGCCAAAACCGGCAAGACCCGCAACTCTGCGCAACGGCGTTCCGCCGCGCGCCTCGCTGCCGTTCAGGCGTTGTATGACACCGAAATGACCGGGACCATGGTCGATACGGTGCTCAAGGATTTCCTGGAACACGGCATCGGCACCAAGGCATTGATCGCTCCGCCCGACGACGAGGACGGCGAGATCGAAGCCATCCTGGCCGAACCAGACGTGATCCTGTTCGCCGCCATCCTGCGCGGCGTGGTTGCCCGCACCGGCGATTTCGACGCGATGATCAATGGCGCCTTGAGCAACGACTGGACCTGCGAACGTCTGGAGGCGGTCCTGCGCGCCATCATGCGCGCCGGAGCCTTTGAACTGGCCACCCGTCCGGACGTTCCGGTGCGCGTGGTCATCTCGGAATATGTCGATGTGGCTCACGCTTTTTATTCCGGCCCCGAGCCGAAGCTGGTGAATGCGGTCCTCGACCGTATCGCCCGCGTGCTGCGGGCTGGGGAAATCGAAGGCAATGCCGGCGGTCGATGAATTCAATCTGATCGCTCGCCTGTTCGCGCCTCTGGCGGCGCGGCATCCGGGAGCCCTTGGGCTGACCGACGATGCCGCGCTGCTGGAATGCCCGCCCGGCCGGCAAATGGTGCTGACCGCCGATGCCATGGTCGCCGGGGTTCATTTCTTCCCCAACGACCCACCCGAAATGATCGCCCGCAAGCTGCTGCGGGTGAACCTGTCGGATCTGGCGGCCATGGGCGCCACGCCGCAGGCGGTGTTGCTGACGGCGTGCTTTCCGAAAGACATCAGCCATGACTGGCTCGACCGCTTCGCCGGCGGGTTGAAGACCGACCTTGACGAGTTTTCCATCGCCTTGATCGGCGGCGACACTGTTGCCACGCCTGGACCGCTGACCTTGTCGGTGACGGCGCTCGGCGAGGTGGCGGCGGGCAGCGCCTTGCGCCGCTCGAACGCTCGGTTGGGCGATCAAATCTGGGTATCGGGGACCATTGGCGACGCCGCTTTCGGCCTGTTTGTCGCCAAAGGTAACGCCGAACGCCTGGATCGGGAGGCGGCGGCGGTGTTGCTTGACCGCTATCGCTTGCCGCGTCCGCGCATCAGTTTGGGGCAAGCCTTGGTCGGCGTCGCCCATGCGGCGATGGATATCTCCGACGGTCTGGTCGGCGATCTGGGGCACATCTGCAAAGCCTCCGGCCTTGGCGCGATCATCGAGGCGGCTTTGGTGCCGTTGTCGGCGGCCGGGCAGGCGGCGGTCGATGCGGAAATCGGCTATGGCCTGAGCACCGCTCTGGGCGGTGGCGACGATTACGAACTGCTGTTCACCGCTCCCCCAGAAGCTGCCTGCGTCATCGGCGATCTGCAATTCAGTCTGGGCTTGCGCCTGACCCCCATTGGCCGCATCGTCGAGCATCAGGGGGTCATCGTCGAGGGTGCCGATGGCCGTGTCCTCGATCTGGCCAAGGGCGGCTACCGGCACTTCAGCGCATGAAAAAAGCCATCGTCATCATCGTTCT
>DATGZW010000503.1:0-2766 GCA_035297005.1 Patescibacteria group bacterium | reverse complement strand
CTTGGCTTGCTTGGAGGGATGGGCGGCGGCGACCGATTGCATGGCGGCGGGATCCTTGGGCACCACGGTCGGCCGGGACAGGCGGGCCATGACCTCGTCGCGGGGGCCGAACAGCTCGACCATGCCGTTGTTGAGAACCAGGATGTTGTCGACGGCGCTGAGGATGCTCAAACGGTGCGAGATCACCACCACCGTCGCCCGGCGCGAACGGGCATAGGCCACCGCATCGATCAAGGCTTGGTCGCCAGCGGTATCCAGGTTCGAGTTCGGCTCGTCCAGAACCAGCAGGGTCGGGTTGTGATACAGCGCGCGGGCCAGTCCCAGGCGCTGCCGTTGTCCGCCCGACAGCGAGCGGCCGCCTTCGCCGATGCGGGTGTCGTAGCCATTGGGCAGGCGCAGGATCATCTCGTGCACACCGGCGTTTTGGGCCGCTTCGACCACCGCTGTCGCGTCGATGGTCTGGAAGCGCGAGATATTCTCGGCGACGGTGCCATCGAACAGTTCGACGTCCTGCGGCAGATAGCCGATATGCGGCCCCAGGGCTTCGCGGTTCCAGGTGGAGACCTCGGCGCCGTCCAGGCGGACGCAGCCGTTCACCGCCGGCCACACGCCGACCAGGATGCGGGCCAGGGTCGATTTACCCGCCGCCGAAGGACCGACGACGCCCAGCACTTCGCCCGGTTCGATGGCGAAGGTAATGCCCTTGAGCGACGGCAGCTTGCCGCCCGGCGGGATGGCGACGACGCCTTCGACCGACAATGCGCCGCGCGGGGCGGGCAGGGCCATCGAGTCAATACGGGCCGGAACCTGCGTCAACAGCTCGGTCAGCCGCGACCAGGCGGTGCGGGCGCCGATAAAGTTGCGCCACTGGCCGACCGCCATTTCCACCGGAGCCAGAGCGCGGCCCATGATGATCGACGCGGCCATGATCGAGCCCGCCGAAAGCTGGTCGTGGATGCACAGCCACGCACCGACCGCCAGGATGCCGCTTTGCAGCAACATGCGCACCAGCTTGGACATCGCCAGCAACAGGCCGCCACGGTCGCCGGCCAGAGTGGTCAGGGTTAGCATGTGCTGGCGGCGGATCAGCCAGCGCCGGGCGATGCCGGGCATCATGCCCATGGCCTCGATGACTTCGGCGTTGCGGAGCGAGGTTTCGGCGAAGGCGCTGGCGGCTAGGTTAATCATGCCGGCGGTGCGCAGCGGCTTGCGGGTGAACTGCTCGTTGGCGAAGGCCAGCGACAGAGTGAACAGCGCGCCGGCCAGCGACACCCAACCGAGCAGCGGGTGCAACAGGAAGGCTAGACCAATGAATAGCGGTGCCCAGGGAACGTCGCAGAGTACCATCACTCCGGCGCCACCGACGAAGTCGCGCACCGAGTCGAGGTCGCGCAGGGACTGCGCCGGCACGCCGCCGGGAACGCGCAGGCTGCGGGTGAATACGGCGGCAAAGACGCGGCGGTTGAGGATGGCGTCCAAGCGCAGCCCGGCCCGCACCAGCACGCGGCTGCGGACGACTTCCAACAGCCCCATGACGGTCAGCATGGAGGCGGCGGCGATGCTGAGCATGACCAGGGTGGTTTCGTTGCGGCTGCCCAGCACGCGGTCGTAAACCTGCATCATGAACAGCGGTGAGACGAACAGCAGAAGGTTGATGAACAGGCTGAACACGCCGGCGGCCAGGAAGGCGCCGCGGCAGGCGGACAGAGCGGTTGACAGCTCGGCCTTATCGGGTGCGGCGGCTGGGTTGGATGATGGCGAGGGCGTCTGATTGCGGCCGGTTCGGGTGTGAAGGGCTGCGAGAAGTTCGCGGGCGCGGTCGGCGATCAAGGGCCGATCCTTTCCATCTGTTGAGACTGAGCGGCAGTTTCCGGTGGTGTCCTGACGCTAGGCTCGGCCCCTTAACGAGGCCTTAAAACAGGGGGCGCGAATCGGGAGATCCCCGTCTAGGGCCTTCCCAAAAAGGGGGTACCTTGATCGAGGGGGGGTAAAAATTGGGTGAAGCAGGATGCTCGTCACGGCATTCTTTGCGTGTCATCCGCAGTGCGTTTTGTTATACGCCATTGGACGTGATCGGCCCGCCGAAGGCTGGGACAGTGGGGAAAGACTTAAGCTTATGAATTCTAATGGTTTTCCGAACGAACAAGGTCTCTACGATCCGCGCAACGAGCATGACGCCTGTGGTGTCGGCTTTGTCGTCGACATTAAAAATCGGAAAAATCATCGGATTGTCCGCCAGGGTTTGGAGATTCTGGTCAACCTGACCCACCGAGGCGCGACCGGAGCCGATCCGTTGGCCGGCGATGGCGCTGGCATCCTGATTCAGTTGCCCGACGCCTTCTTACGCGCCGAGGCCGAAGGGTTGGGCATTGCGCTGCCGGAGATCGGCGCGTATGGCGTCGGCTTCCTGTTCCTGCCGCAAGATGCCGCCCACCGCGCGCAGTGCGAAAAGGTCATCGCCGACACCATCGTCGCCGAAGGGCAGGCGGTCTTGGGCTGGCGCGACGTGCCGGTCGACAGCTCGATCCTGGGCGACGGCGTGCGCGCGGTCGAGCCGGTGATCCGTCAGGTGTTCGTCGGTCGTGGCGCCGCCACTCCCGATCAGGACGCCTTCGAGCGCAAGCTGTTCGTCATCCGCAAGCAGGTGTCCAACCGTGTCGCCGACATGCTGGGCGATGCCGGGTCCGAGTTCTACGTGACCTCGATGTCATCGCGCAGCATCGTCTACAAGGGCATGTTGCTGGCCGAACAGGTCGGCCCCTATTT
>DATGZW010000502.1:0-4140 GCA_035297005.1 Patescibacteria group bacterium | reverse complement strand
AACGGCGTCGGCTACCGCGCGGCGGTGCAGGGCAAGACCCTGCAACTGGCTCTCGGTTACTCGCACGACGTGAACTATCCCATTCCCGAGGGCATTGCCATCAAGTGTGAGAAGCCGACCAGCATCTCGATCACCGGAAAGGACCGCCAGCGCGTCGGTCAGGTCGCCGCCGAGATCCGCGCGTATCGTGGCCCCGAGCCCTACAAGGGCAAGGGCGTCAAGTACGCCACCGAAACGATCCTCCGCAAGGAAGGCAAGAAGAAGTAGGGCCGCGCCATGTTGTCGTCGAAAGACCTTTTCCAGCGCCGTCAGCAGCGCAACCGCTTCGCCCTCCGCAAGAAGGCTGGTGGCCGTGCGCGCCTTTCGGTGTTCCGTTCGTCCAAGCATATCTACGCTCAGATTATCGATGACGTGAAGGGGGCCACCCTGGCTTCCGCCTCGTCGCTCGAAGCCGATCTGAAGGCAGAGCTGAAGACGGGCGCCGACGTTTCCGCCGCCATTCGCGTTGGCAAGCTGCTTGCCGAACGGGCCCTTGCGGCCGGCATCACCGAGGTGGTGTTTGATCGTGGCGGTTACATCTATCATGGCCGGGTCAAGGCCCTGGCCGACGCCGCCCGCGAAGGCGGGTTGTCGTTCTAAAGGGATCAAGACATGGCTCGTAACCCAAATCCCGAACGTACAGCCGATCGCCCCCAGCGGGGCGAGCGGTCCGACCGTGGTCGCGGTCGTTCGGATAACCAGAACCGCGGCGCAGATCGTGAAGAAAGCGATATCGTCGACAAGCTGGTGCACATCAACCGCGTCGCCAAGGTGGTGAAGGGCGGCCGTCGTTTCGCTTTCGCCGCCCTGGTCGTGGTGGGTGACGCCAAAGGCCGCGTCGGCTACGGCTCCGGCAAGGCTCGCGAAGTCCCGGAAGCCATCCGCAAGGCGACCGAGCAGGCCAAGCGCAACATGATCCGTGTCGCCCTCCGCGAGGGCCGCACGCTGCATCATGATGCGAATGGTCACTTCGGTGCCGGCCGTGTCGTCCTGCGTGCCGCTCCGGCTGGTACCGGCATCATCGCCGGCGGCCCGATGCGCGCCGTGTTCGAGACGATGGGTGTGCAGGACGTGGTTGCCAAGTGCATTGGCACCTCGAACCCGCACAACATGATCAAGGCCACCTTCGACGCCCTGGTGAACGTTGCCAGCCCGCGTGCCATCGCTGCCAAGCGTGGCAAGAAGGTCGGTGAGATCGTCGGTCGCCGTGATGGCGCCGCCGCCGCTACCGCCAAGGAGTGATCATGATGGCTCAGAAAACCGTCAAGGTGACGCAGGTCGGTAGCCCCATCGGTCGGACCAAGGACCAAGAGGCCACTCTGATCGGCTTGGGGCTGAACAAGCTTCACCGCAGCCGCGAACTGGAGGATACTCCCTCGGTGCGTGGCATGATCAACAAGGTGCGTCACCTGCTTCTGGTTGACGAAGCTTAAGTGATGTTGGCTTGAAACGGCGCGCCGTCTTCCCTTACAAAGGGCGGATGGCGCGCCCTTCGGCTTCGAGCGGCCCGGCCGCCGGAAGGAACGACAGATGAAACTGAACGATATTCGCGATAACGAAGGCGCCCGCAAGGTGCGCATTCGCGTCGGCCGAGGCATTGGCTCCGGCAAGGGCAAGACTGGTGGCCGTGGTGTGAAGGGTCAATCCTCGCGCACCGGCGTGTCCATCAACGGCTTTGAAGGCGGCCAGATGCCGATTTATCGCCGTTTGCCGAAGCGTGGCTTCAAGAGCCTGAACCGTCAGGAATTCGCCGAGGTCAATCTTGACCGCGTGCAGAAGGCCATCGACGCCGGCAAGCTGAATGCCGCCGAGACCATCACCGGCGCCGCGCTGGTGGGTGCAGGCATCATCGGCTCGGTGTTGAGCGGTGTGCGTTTGCTCGGTCGCGGTTAGATCACCTCCAAGGTGACCATCGAAGTGACTGGCAGCACCGCGGCTGCCAAGGAAGCGGTTGAGAAGGCCGGCGGCTCCGTCGTCGTGCTCGAGACCGTCAAGCCGGCGACCGCCGCCTAAAGACCGAACAGCGTATCCGTCACAGGAACCGGGGAAACTTATGGCATCCGCCGCCGAGCAGCTCGCAGCCAACATGAATTTGGGCGTCTTCGCCAAGGCAACCGAGCTCAAGAAGCGTATATGGTTCACCCTGGCCGCCTTGGTGGTCTATCGTCTGGGCACGTGGATTCCCGTGCCCGGCGTCGATCCCCATGTATTGGCCGAGGTGTTCAAACGCTCGGGCGGCGGAATGCTCGGCATGTTCGACATGTTCGCCGGTGGCGCGCTGTCGCGTATGACGATCTTCGCGCTCAACATCATGCCGTACATCTCGGCCTCGATCATCATGCAGTTGATGACGTCCGTGGTGCCGAGCCTGGAGTCCCTCAAGAAAGAGGGCGAGAGCGGGCGCAAGAAGATCAACCAGTATACCCGCTATGCGACGGTGCTCATCGCCACCGTCCAGGCCTACGGCATCGCCGTCGGCCTGGAAGGGATGACGGGGGCCGGTGGGTCCGCGGTGTTCGATCCGGGCATGTTCTTCCGCTTCACCACGGTGGTCACCCTGGTCGGCGGCACCATGTTCCTGATGTGGCTGGGTGAGCAAATCACCGCGCGCGGCGTCGGCAACGGCACCTCGCTGATCATTTTCGCCGGTATCGTCGCCAACCTGCCGCGTGCTGTCGTCGGCACCCTGGAACTGGGCCGCACCGGTGCTCTGTCGCCAATCCTGATCCTGTTCCTGTTGGTCATGGCGGTGGGAATTATCGGGTTGATCGTGTACGTCGAGCGCGCCCAGCGGCGCATCATCGTGCAGTACCCCAAGCGCCAGGTCGGCAATAAGGTGTATGGTGGCGAGGCGACGCATCTGCCGCTCAAGCTGAACACCTCGGGCGTGATCCCGCCGATCTTCGCCAGCTCCATTCTGTTGATGCCGATCACCGCGGCCGGCTTCTTCGCCGGTACCGGGCCGGATTGGCTGCAGACCGTGATCGCCCTGCTGGGCCGTGGTCAGCCGCTATATCTGGCGCTCTATCTGGGCCTGATCGTCTTCTTCGCCTTCTTCTATACCGCTGTCGTATTCAACCCGGTTGAAACTGCGGATAACCTCAAAAAACACGGTGGGTTCGTGCCTGGCATCCGTCCCGGCAAGAACACCTCCGACTATCTGGACTATGTGCTGACGCGCCTGACGGTGATCGGTGCGGCGTATCTGGCTGGGCTGTCGATTTTGCCTGAAATCCTGATTAGCCGTTTCTCGGTTCCGTTCTATTTCGGCGGCACCAGCCTGCTCATCGTCGTGACGGTGACCATGGATACGGTGGCGCAGATCCAGTCGCATTTGTTGGCACACCAGTATGAAGGCCTGATCAAGAAGGCTAAACTAAGAGGAAGGCGAGGCTGAGGATGCATCTGATACTTTTGGGACCGCCGGGCGGCGGCAAGGGAACCCAGGCCAAGAAGCTGCAGGACGATTACGGTCTGGTGCAGCTTTCCACCGGCGATATGTTGCGCGCCGCGGTGGCCTCGGGCAGCGATATCGGCAAGCGGGCTAAAGCGGTGATGGAAGCCGGCGGCCTTGTTTCCGACGATATCGTGATCGGCATCATCGCCGACCGTATCCAGCAGCCCGACGCCCAGAAGGGCTTCATTCTCGATGGTTTTCCGCGTACCGTAGCGCAGGCGGAAGCTCTCGACGTGATGCTGACGGAACGCAAAATCAACATCGACGCTGCCATCGAAGTGCAGGTTCCTGATAGTCTGATTGTCGACCGCATCACCGGTCGCTTCACCTGCGCTAAATGCGGCGCCGGCTATCACGACAGCTTTCAGCGTCCGAAGGTGGACAATGTGTGCGACGCCTGTGGCGGCGCCGAGTTCACCCGCCGGGCCGACGACAACGCCCAGACCGTGCAGTCGCGGCTGGACGCCTATCACGCTCAGACCGCCCCGATCCTTCCGTACTACGAGAAAAAGGGCGTCTTGAAGGTGGTCGATGGGAATCTTCCGATCGACGAAGTGACAAAGCGGCTTAAGGAAATCATTGAAGGCGCATCGGTCGATTGACAGGGCGTTAAATCGCTCTATAATCGCGCACCTTCAGTTTCC
>DATGZW010000501.1:0-2077 GCA_035297005.1 Patescibacteria group bacterium | reverse complement strand
AAACGCTTGAGGCTATTGCACTCGAACTCGAGCTTGCCTGATTGGTCTGCAGGCCTTTGAGGAACTCCACCGAGTAGTCAGAAGGCAGTGGGTGCGGCTCCGGAACGTCCTTCTTGCGGCCTTCCCAGAACCAGCGGAAGGCGACCGGCGCGCGCAGATGCTCCTTCTCCGACGGCACCACGAAATAGCCGCGGCGAATGAACTACTTCCACGACATCACCTTGGGCATGTCGGACGCATCGAATAAGCGCTTGACCCAATCGATCTCGTTCACGCCTTCGGAGAAGTAGTTGGCGAGCCCGAGCCGCTTGCAGATCTCGTTGAAAATCCAGAAGTCGGATTTGGACTCCCCGAGCGGCTCAATGGCCGGCGCCTGGAAGATGATGACGCGATGGTTGAGCTGCTGCTGGCCGTGATGGCCGTAACCGCCGAGTCCAGCCCATTCGCTGATGTCGACCCGCTCGAAATTGGTGCAGGCGGGCAGAATGACATCGGCGAATTTGGTGTCGCCCTCGAACCAGATCGCCTGGCTGACGATGAACTCGAGGTTCGGCGACTGGAACATCTTCACGTGGCGGTTAGTGTTGTTCATGGTCGGGATCAGCGAACCGCCATACTTGAACATCATCCGCACCGGCGCGTGACCAGCGGCCGGATAGCTGAACTTGGCGAACTGCGACTCGATCGATTTGCCGTTCCACGGGTAGCCGCCGTCGGCTTTCCCTTCGAGAATCGCCTCTGGTAGGAAGATTCGCGGAATCTTCTGCTGCGGCGTGTTCATCGTCGGCAGCTGCGGCATACGCTGAAAGAGCTCAACCGCCATGGCCGTCTTCTCAATATCGCCGGACATGCCCCCGTCGGCGTAGCCGGGGAAATAGAAGTTGAGGTCGACCGGGGCGCCCCATTGCAGATTGCCCATGTTGATTCCGGGCTTGCCCAGCCCCTGCATCGCGATCAGGCACACCATGGTGCGCGCCCATTGGATGCCAGTCTGATTGCGGCAGGCGCCGCCGTGGCCGTTGCCCCAGCCGCCGCAGCCAAGATAGGTGCGTTTGGCCGCCCATTCGCGCGCCAACGCGCGCACGTCCTTGGCTGGGACGCCGGTCTCCTTCTCCTGCCATTCGGGCGACTTGGGCACGCCGTCGCGCTCACCCATGACATATGTCTTCCAGGCTTCGAAGCCGACCGTGTGCGTGGCTACGTATTCCTTGTCGTAGAGCCCTTCCTTGATCCAAACGTAAGCGATCGCCATGGCGAGTGCCGGCGAGGTCGTCGGATTCGGGCAGATCCATTTACCCGGCAAAAATTGGGCAGACGAGTTGTAATAGGGATCGATGTGCACAACCTTGATGCCGAGCTTCTTCAGCCACTGCCGGCGCACCGTGCCTTCCTGCGCGCCATAGGAGCCGCTGGTGGTTTCCGGATCGGCGGCCCAGAACACGACCATCTCGCAATTTTGCAGCAGATCTTCGACGGTGCCGTAAGTTTCACACTGGCCGACGCGCAACGTGTAGCCCCAGTGGTGCGCGGCGCCCCAGTACCAGCCTTCCCAGCTGTCCGGATTATGGTGAACAGGCGTGTGGCCGACGGCATTGCTGAAACGGTATAACGCGCTGAGGTAATAGCCGATATGACCCCAGGTATGATGCGAGCCGTGCGAGACGGTCATGGCGCCCGTGCCATGATCGTGCTTCACACGTTTGATCTCGCCGGCAACGAGGTCGAGCGCCTCGTCCCAGCTGATCCGCACGTAGCCTGACTTGCCGCGGTTCTGCGCGTTGCGCTCACCCTTCGGATCGAAGTCGACGCGCTTCATCGGGTAGAGCAAGCGGTCGGGCGAATAAATCATCGACCGGCTGTTCTGCCCGTGCGGGGCGAGCGACGTCTTGCGCGGCGGCGTGAAATTCATTCCGCGTGCATGAATCGTCCACGGCTGCGGATCGGTTTCGTCGAAGGCGATCGGCGTGGTGCGGATGATCTTGCCGTCCTTGACGTAGACGAAGAGCGGGCCGCCGTTCGCCATGTTGCAATAGCGCATGGTGCCGTCGGGCATGCGGACGCCGAATTTCCAGCCGAC
>DATGZW010000500.1:0-7616 GCA_035297005.1 Patescibacteria group bacterium | reverse complement strand
CCGATGAAACCACCACCGACGGCGCCACGGGTGGTCAGGCCACGCCAGAACATCGACATGACCAACACCGGGAAGTTGGTGCTGGCGGCGATGGCGAAGGTTAGGCCAACCATGTAAGCGACGTTCTGCTTTTCGAAGATGATGCCCAGGATCACCGCGATGACGCCCAGCACCAGGCTGGCAGCCTTGGACACGCGGATTTCCGTGACTTCGTCGGTACGGCCGCGGAAGAACACGTTGGCATAAAGGTCATGCGACACCGCCGACGCGCCGGCCAGGGTCAGACCCGACACCACCGCCAGGATGGTGGCAAAGGCCACCGCCGAGATGAAGCCGAGGAACAAATCGCCGCCCACCGCATGGGCCAAGTGAATGGCGGCCATGTTGGCGCCGCCGCGCAGCTTGCCGGCGACGTCGAGGTATTCGGGGTTGGTTCCCACCAGCACGATGGCGCCGAAGCCGATGATGAAGGTCAGGATGTAGAAGTAGCCGATGAAGCCGGTGGCATAGAACACCGACTTACGCGCCGCCTTGGCGTCGGCAACGGTGAAGAAGCGCATCAGGATATGCGGCAGACCAGCGGTGCCGAACATCAGCGCCATGGCCAGCGAGACAGCCTCGATGGGGTTGGAGACCAGGGTGCCGGGCGACATGATGCTGCCATGCTTCGGATGAACCTCGACCGCCTTGGTGAACAGCGCTTCGAAGCTGAAGCCGAACTTGAACATCACGGCGAAAGCGATGAAGGTCGCGCCGGCCAGCAACAGGCAGGCCTTGATGATCTGCACCCAGGTGGTGGCTTTCATGCCGCCGAAGGTCACATAGACGATCATCAGCACACCGACGATGATGACGGCGTACTGGTAGTCCAGGCCGAACAGCAGCTTGATCAACTGACCCGCGCCGACCATCTGGCCGATCAGGTAGAAGATCACCACCACCAGCGAGCCGGTCGCCGCGAAGCAACGGACCGGGGTCTGCTGCAAGCGGTACGAGGCCACGTCGGCGAAGGTGTACTTACCCAGGTTACGCAGGCGTTCGGCGATCAGGAACAGGATGATCGGCCAACCAACCAGCCAGCCCACCGAATAGATCAGGCCATCGAAGCCCGACCCGTAGACCAGGGCCGAAATGCCCAGGAACGAGGCCGCCGACATGTAATCTCCGGCGATCGCCAGACCGTTCTGGAAGCCGGTGATGCCGCCGCCGGCGGCGTAGAAGTCAGCCGCCGACTTGGTGCGGCGAGCCGCCCAATAGGTGATGCAAAGAGTCAGGCCGACGAAGGCGATGAACATGCCGATGGCCAACCAGTTGGTCGGCTGCTGCTGGACCTGCCCCAAATCGCCAGCCGCCATGGCCAAGCCGGGCGCGAACGCCAGCGCGGCGGCGCCGATCGCCGGAAGGATGGTGTTAAGTCGCATCATTTCGAGCCCTCGATCAGCTGCTTGGTGAGATTGTCGAACTCGGTGTTCGCGCGGTAGACGTAGATGCCGGTGAGCGCGATGGCGCTCAGGATCACGCCAATGCCGATCGGGAAGCCGATGGTGGACACACTGCCAGCGGTGATGGGGGTGCCGAGAAAGCTCGGTGCGAAAGCGATGATCATGATGAAGCCATAATAAATGGTCAGCATCAGGACCGTCAGCAAGATGGCGAAACTGGAGCGCTTGCGCACCAATTCCGCGTATTTCGGATTGCTCCGGATTTTGGTGACAGACAATTCGTTAGCCATTGAACGCTCCTTCTTCAACGTCTTCCACACTGTTTTTGGGCCAAGCCTTGTGGCAAGTGCCTCGTTCGTTTTTATTGAGGGAAGCGCCGATCGGGATCTCTTACGGAGTCCTCGGTTGGTCTGACATTTCCCCGCGTCCGCTTATTTTTATCAAAACGCCGCCGCCCGGACCTCTGGCGACGTTCACCCTCTTATGGGTTAACATGTTGCCAGCATGCCGTCAACAATACTAATCTTGTTAAGGCACACATGATATAAGGCGTGATACCAAGGGTGCACCTCATAATAAGGGTATATGTTTACTATCATCTCAGTAATTGATGGATACACAGGGGGTATTTTAGTATATTATTACGTCTTGCGAGCGAGGCACGACAGTCAATGGCGCCATTATGGCAGGCTGATGAAAAGTCGTTCTTATGCTATGTATTGAAATATGGACTATCATCCGGCATGGGATGGGGCGGCTATCAACGGGAGGGTTGTGTTTTTTGCATGGCGCCTCCCCCTTTTCTCATTTGACGTGTCGGGTTATGGTGTATCCACCATGATGCAAGACGTCTCATCGCTCGCCCGCCTCGATAGTTTTCCTTACCGCCACCGCTTGTCGGAGGTGATGGCTCACCCTGTGCTCACCGGGCACGAGGATATGAGCCTTGCCGAAGCCTGCGACCGGATGGATCGTTCGAAAGTCAGTTCGCTGGTCGTCGTCGATACCGACGGCCGCGCCATCGGCATCGTCACCGAACGCGACGTGTTGCGCTCGCTGGCCCGCCTGAAAGCCTCGGCCCTCAATCTGAGGTTGGCCGAGGTGATGGCCAGCCCCGTACGCACGGTCCCTGCCGACGCCTATCTATATGTCGGCATCGCCCGCATGACCCGTTTGGGCCTGCGACACCTAGTGGTTGTGGACGATGCCGGCCAGCCGATCGGCATGATCACCGGCCGCGCTCTGCTGAAAGTGCGCGCCAGTCAGGCCCTGGTCATCGGCGACGACGTCGCCGAAGCCGAAAGCGCCGCCGACATGGAGCGCGCCCGCAAGGCCCTGCCCGCTTTGGCCGCCAACCTGCTGACCGAAGGCGTCTCGGCCCGCAACATCGCCGGCATCATCAGCACCGTGTTGCGCGACATCACCACCCGCGCCGCCGAGATGACCGAACAGAGCCTGCTGGCCGACGGCTGGGGTGCCGCCCCCGCCCCGTGGGCACTGCTGGTTCTGGGCTCGGGCGGACGCGGCGAAAGCCTGCTGACCTTCGACCAGGACAACGCCATCGTCCACACCGGCAGCGCCACCGACGACGTCTGGTTCGCCGAGTTCGGCCGCCGCCTCAACGACCTGCTCAACGACGCCGGCATTCCCTATTGCGATGGCGAGGTGATGGCCCGCAACCCCTTCTGGCGCCACTCGCTGGAGGACTGGAAGACCGAAATTCGCCACTGGGTGTTCGAACCGCAGATGCAGACGGTGATGAACGTCGATATCTTCTTCGACTTCCAAGCCGTCCATGGCGACCGCGAACTGGCCCAGGAACTCAAGCAATACGCCATCGACACCGCCGCCACCTCGGCGTTTTTTCTGCAATTCCTGGCGATGAACGTCTCGCAGATGGAAGTGCCCTTGGGCATCTTCGGCGAATTCGTCACCACCCACGGCCGCCTCAACGCCAAAAAGTTCGGCCTGCTGCCCATCGTCGGCGCCGCCCGCGCCAAAGCCGTGCGCGCCCGCGTCACCGCCACCAGCACCGCCGACCGCTACGCCGCCCTGCACGCCGCCGGCACCATGCACACCGATGACCTGTCCAGCCTGCTCGACGCCCACGAGACCATCCTGCGCGTCATGCTCGACCAGCAACTGGCCGACCTAGCCGCCGACCAGGAGCCTTCGGCCCGCATCGAACCGCGAAAGCTACCGCGCCCAGTGCAGAAGAAGCTGAAAGCGGCGTTCAAGCGGATCCGGACGTTGAAAACGATGCTGGGGGGATAGGGGAAAGCGAGGGGCGCCGCCCCTTGACCCCGGAAGGGCCTCAGGCCCTTCACCCTGGAGGGAAGCGGAGACGGCTATGCCCGATAATCAAGGATCTCCGTCACCGGCTCGGCAGAGTCCCCGTCATCGCTTTCCTCATACTCGCGCACACGGATATGAGCGTTACGAGGATCGGCCTCGACGGCCAATCGCGTCCCGCCATTGAGGATGGGGTCCGTCAGCCATTCAAAGTCCTCGACCGGCTTTCCTGCGAAAGTCTCGATGAAATCGCAGCGTTCGTCATTGTCGCCGCGAGGGTCCTCGTCATCGCCGCCGACCGCCCGCCACTCGCCAGGAAATGAACTGTAGCGCCAGGCATTGGCCGCACTTGCTATCCCGGTCTTCGTCTTATAGAGACGGCGGTCCAATCGACCGTGCGCGACAAGCGAGCACTTGTACCCGACGGCGACGGCGCAGCCAGAGAGGTGCATCCCCGGCACGCCAAACGATTCAATGGCTTAAGACCGCCTTCGGGCGACCTTAGTCGCTTGGCGCGGAAAATTCCGGTTTAAGCGGGCCGACTGCCCAGGCAGCCCTCTTCGCCCCGGCGCTCACTGTCCGCGCAGCGGTAGTCATAAAGACACTGGACATTGCGTGGCGACATAGGGTAGCGTTCTCGGGTGATAATTTAAGGACTTCATACATAGCCCAGCCGTGGCGGGGCAGGCCTTCGTATCGCGTTCGCGTGAACCACGCGATATCGCAGCGTCGTAAAAAACGCAATCCTTAAATGCCAACAAATTCACGATATCGAGGCGTCCTGCAGGGTGCCCCCAATCTCCCCGAACCGTCAACTTTTCACCACACTTGCGCATGTTGCGCTGAGCGAAGGAAAAACCACCATGACCACTCCCCAGACCGATAACGGTTCTTCAGCCGACCGAGTCGATGCGGTTAACGTAAACAATCCCGAAGAAGCGAAAAATGCAATCCGCGACCTTCGAGATGAAGTGGATCTCCAAGAGGCGGAAGGCGACGCAGTATCCAAAGAATTCCATGAGGCGTTAGCGGCTGATGACGCTGAAGAGTAGAGGTGAAAACCCCGTCCATCGGACGGGATTTTTTCATGCGCACCACCACATTATCCCAGAATTACGGTGCCACTCCACTTAATTCCTGTCGCGGAAATAACACCAACGCATCGTGCCACAACCCCGACGTATGATCGTATGGTTGGCGGTCGCTTGCGCGAGGATCCGCTTGCCCTGGCGCTGGGCCTCGTCCGTTTTCATAGAGCAATCGCGAAAACGTAGTGCTCTTCAGCATCAACCTCAACACGCCGTGGTCGCGACATTTCCGTCACCTCACCAAATCTCCATGTGATAACTACATTAATCCTCAAAAGATTGCAAAATTAAGGCGTGCAACACGGTGCATCAATTGTTGGGAACACCCCACCACACCGGGGATCAAAGGGCCAGCGGCCCTTTGCGGGGCATGGGGCCGCGCCCCATTAACCCTACCTACCCGAACGCCTGCGCCCGGTTATGCAGTTCCATCGTCATGTTCAGCGTCGTCATGGCGTCGTCGAGGGTGACGATCCCCTTCGCCTCCAGCGCGTCAATCAACCGCAGCAGGACGGCGGCTGTAACCAGCGAGTCGCCCAAAGCCGTGTGGCGGTCGGTGACGGTGATGCCGTAGCGGTCGGCGATGGCGTCGAGGGACTGGCCTTCGGGGGTGCCATCGACATAGGAGGACAGCAGCATGGTGTCGAGCACAGTGTTGTCGAAGCACAACCCGCAGTCGTTTTCACGCATGCGGATGAACTTCATGTCGAATGCGGCGTTGTGGGCGACCAGGACGGAGTCCGCCGAATAGGCTTTGAACTGCGGCAGCACGACGCTGAGCGGCGGCTTATCGACCACCATCTCGTCGGTGATGCCGTGGAAGACGATTGATTCGAGGGGGATCGGGCGGCCGGGATTGACGATACGGTTGAAGCTTTCGCCGGTCAGGATGCGGCCATTGACGATGCGCACCCCGGCAATGGAGACGATTTGATCGCCTTGGCTGGGGCGCAGGCCGGTGGTTTCGGTGTCGAACACCACATAGGTCAGGTCGCGCAGGCGCACCGCGCCCATGTCGCCGGCTTGGGCTTGGGCCAGCAGGTTGAAATCGAAGAATTCCGGGCGCGGCGGCAAGGGTTCGGCTTCGACGATGCGGTCCTGGCCTTCGCGGCCCAGCAACAGGGCGATGCGCAGGGTGACGACGCCGTCCACCGCCTCTTCGACCAGATCCTCGCGGGTATGGTGCAGCATGACGTCACGCACCGTCATGCCGCCCAGGGCTTGCGAGATGGTGGTCTTTTGCCAGCCGATCAGCGAGTCGTCATCGACGCGGGTGCCCCTCCAGGCAATGCAGATCCAACCGTGGCGGCCTTCGGCTTCGGCGGCAAGGTCGATCTCGTCGGCGCCAGTGCCCTTGGCGATGGCGCGGACCAGGGCGTCGAGTGCCAGCACCAGTGAATGGCTGTCGCCGTGCAGCCAGATCGGCAGGCCGGTCATGGTCACCTTGAGGCCGGAGTTCTCCAGGCGGCGGATGACGAAATCGAACAGGTCGGCGGAATACAGATCGCTCATCGGCCACCAGCCGGCAACCAGACTGCGATAGCCCTTGGTTGCCCGCTCCAGCGCCGCCGAGATGTCCTGGCTGGCCACCGCCGGATCGTGGACGGGATTGTTCAGCCGCTCGACCGGATCGCGCAAGCTGTCGATGACCTCGCGCAGCAGCGCATCGCGCTTGGCCAACGCGGCGACCGAATCGGTGACATCGTTGAAGGTGATGACATAGCCGGTGATCTCGTCCTGCGCCCGCACCAGGCTCATGCGCCCTTGCAACAGCGAACGGCCATCGATCGAGCCGGTGATGAAGGGCGCGTTGTCCAGGCTGTTGCGTGGCCGATGCAACAGCACATCGAGAATATGCAGAACCGGCTCCTTGCTGACCAGCCCGAACAGCGTGCGCCCCAGCCCCATCTGCCCGGCCACATGCAGCAGCCCCAGGGCAATCTGGTTATACAGCACCACCTGGTGCTTCATGTTGCAGACCACCACGCCTTCGTGCAGGTCGTTGAGGATGGCGGCCAAACGGGCTTTTTCGGTCTCGGCACTGGCGGTGGCGATGGCGACGGCGTCGTTGACATGCGCGCGCGCCGCACCCAGCTTGGCCACCAGATCGGCGATGACCTCGGGCAACACCGGCAGGCCGGCATAACGGGCGACGTCGATGTTGGTGCGGCCGTCGCCATGGCCGATGGCGCGCAACTCGACGGCCAGGGTCTTAGCCGGACGCACCACGCAGAATTCGATGATTTTCCACACCACCACACCCAGCGCCGCCGCCGCCGCCGCGACCGCCCAGGCATAGCCGGTCAGCGCCGGCACCGCCTCGGAGGGTAAGGTAGCGTCATGCGATACCGACCACGCAGCCGCCAGCACGCCCGCCACAAACACCACGAACGCCACAGACAGCCATAGGAACGGGCTTTGCCGTTTGACCATAGACCGACGCCTCACCCTAATACGGCAAGATTCATGTCCCGCCGCCCGTATTTTGACGTCATTTGTACAGAGGCGAGGCCAGCCCGGCAATGGAAACCCTGCCGCCTCGGCAGGAGGCACGCGGCGACGCAGCCCCTGATTGCAACCCGACACAGGCCGATAAATGGTGGTAAGGCGATGATAATGCAAGATCTCGGCGGAAAGGTCGGCGTCTCTGACTTTCCGAATAGAGACATTTGCCTCAATAGCCATACAATTAGTAAGTTTGCGTTGGATAGCCACTTGGGTGTATCAAGGATTGGTCATCCAACAATCGTCACGCTCTCTTGCGGAGGAACCGGCCATGTTCGCGAAGTCAGAC
>DATGZW010000499.1:0-7151 GCA_035297005.1 Patescibacteria group bacterium | reverse complement strand
CCATCCAGCCGGGCGGCGATGGCAGCTTCGACCACCAGCGCCGAGTCCGCTTCGGCCATCTCCACCTTGACGGCCAACCGAACGCGCCGCCCCAGTCGCACGGCTGAGAGGTCCGCCTCGACACGCAACAAGGCGAGAAAGTCCGCCACGCCAGCAGCATTGGCCCCACACAGGCGCGCCATCCGCCGGCAACTGAGATTGGCCACCAGGATATCGGCGACGGGCGCCAGTTGCCGCAGACAGGCGCGATAGTCATCGGTCACCGCCGCATCCAGGCCAGAGCGCAGGCTGCCGATGTTCACCGCCACACGGCACTGTTTATCTGGAGCCGCCGCCAATCGGACGGCAACCTCCCGCGCGCCTTCGCGGGTGACCGTGCCGATTTCCACGAAGCCGAAACCCGCCGCTTCCAGCAATGGCAGCAGCCTGCCGTCTCGGTCGAAACCGGCGGCCACCCCAAGCGGATTGCGAAACTTTAGCCCCATCACCGTGACCGGCTGCGACGGTGCCGACCGGCGCGGCAGCAGAGCCGCTGACCGTAAGCGAAGGACCGTCAGACGGCGGCGCATCTCATTGGCAAGCCGCGTCACGCCGAGATCCGCGAGGTATCGGCATGACGCTCGAAGTCTTCCATGACATCGATCAACGCGGTTACCGCCTCGGGCGGCAAAGCGTTGTAGAGGTTGGCCCGCACGCCGCCGACGGCAGGATGCCCCTTCAGATTGAGCAGTCCTCGCCGTTCGGCTGCCGCCAGAAAATCGGCCTCCAGCTCCGGCGTCGGCAGGTGGAAGCAGACGTTGGTCACCGAGCGGCTTCCTGGCGACACCGGACAGGAAAACAGGCCGCTCGCGTCGATGGCGGCATAAAGGGCTTCGGCCTTGCGGCAGTTCCTCTCGGCCAGAATCGCCAAACCACCTTGCTCCCGCATCCAGGCGAGCATCAGCCCGGCCATGAAGATGGCAAAGGTCGGCGGGGTATTGACCTTGCTGCGCCCCGCCGCTTGACGGCCATAGTCGAACACCGCCGACATGCCAAGGCGTGGCGTCCGCAACACGTCTGGCCGCAGGATCACCACGGTCAGCCCGGCGATTCCCAGGTTCTTCTGAGCGCTGGCATAGATCAGCCCGAAGCGGCCGACATCCAAAGGGCGGGTCAGCAAATCGGCGCTCATATCGGCAACCAGCGGCACCCCGTCCAACTCGGGCAGCCAGTGGAACTGCAGGCCGTCGGCGGTTTCGTTGGTGGTGATATGGCAATAGGCCGCGTTGGCGTTGAGAACCCAGTCCCGCCGCGGCGGGATAGCCACGCCCCCTTGAGCGACGATGCGGGTGTGGCACAGCTTTTCCGCCTCGGCCAAGGCGCGGCGCGACCAAACGCCGTTCACCACATAATCCGCCTGATCGTTCTCTCCCAGCAGGTTCATCGGCACAAAGGTGAAATGCGCCGACGCTCCGCCTTGCAGAAACAGCACCCGATAGTCCGGGGGGATGTCCAAAAGCTCGCGCAGGCACCGTTCAGCGTCATCGAGGATGGCGGTGAATTCCGCCCCCGAAAACGGCAATTCCAACACCGAAAGCCCGGTACCGCGCCAATCCATCAAGGCATCGCGCGCCTGTTGGAGAACCTCTGGCGGCAGCATGGCTGGGCCGCTGGCGAAGTTGAAACGCGGTCGAGGTTCAGAACAGGGCATGGCCATGCGCCCCCATGGTCATGAAGAACAGAGCCGGGATCGACAAAATGGTGTTGGTGCGCGACGACAGAAAGGTGACGCGGGTGCAGCGCAACCGCTCTTCGGCTGAAGCCGGGATGAAGCCCAGCACCTTCTTTTGGTGCGGCCACAGCACGAACCACAGATTGGCGACCATCGTCAGCCCCAGCCAGACGCCAAGCCCCAACGGCGCGGCGTCACCACGCAAACTCAGCGCGTCGAGCACAAGGCCGCGATAAGCCAGCATGAACAGACCACTCGCCAGAACCACCAGCGACGCATACCGAAAGATGCCGTGTTCCCGCTTGGACGCGGCCATCGCGATCCCCGGCACAACCGCCTCGGCCTCTGCCGGCAACCGACGAAGATACCGCGGGGTCTGCACGACGTTCGCCCAGTTATGGCCGACCCAAACCACCACCCCCATGACATGAACCCAGCGTGCCAAAGCATCGACGACGGCAAGCTCCATGGTCATTCCTCTCTATAAACCGGAGGCGACCAGCACACGCGCCAGCGCGAACAATATCAAGGTCAGGACTGCGGCGGCGCAGAGCGTGCCCCGCAGGCTGTCATGCGGCAGGCGCAACTGCATCGAAACCCTCCTCGACGAAAGCATCCGGACGTTATCCATAGTCCCCGCCAGCGCTGCCGGGCAATTGGCAAAAGGTCTCATAAGATTACAGAGAACGAACGGGTCACCCTTATCGTTCCGTTTCGAGATGTCCTCCGCGGAGAAAGGCCAAACGGGCCATGGCCGTCTCGGCCAAATCTTGCGCCGCATGTAACAACGCATCGTCCTGAACCCGCTCGGCGATGGAAAGATAGACCTCCAACCCCTCTTGGGTATCACGCTCGCAAAGGGCAAGCGCCTGCTCCGGCGGCATCGGCGGCACTGGGGCGCGGCTGTCCATTTTGCCTGGCCCCACACCACCCGGTTCCAAAGCCTGCCGCGCCATCGCCTCGGCGCGGCGTCCGGCATCCTCGGCGACCCAGGTGATCAAGCGAACCTTGGTGTCCTGCCCGCTTTGCCCGGCAAGACAGCGCGCAGCCGTCGCGGCAAGGTCCGCCGCCCGCCGTTCCAATTCCCATGCCACATGATAAAGCGCGGATAACGTCGCTGGCAGAGGCGTCACCGCTGACCGTTCCCCACGCGCGGCATGAAAGGCCAGTCGGCGCAGTCGCCGCAGGTGGGCGACATGGGCCAACTCTTCTTTGGCCAAAGCTTCCGCACGCTCGCGCAGATCCGGCCGAGCATGAGCCTGGGCAGCCACATAGGTGTAGAAAACAAAGGCGCGTTCTTCATTGCGCACGGCAATCCCCAACGCCTGATAGGGCGACAGCGGCGCCGCATCCACATCATCCAGCGAGAACGTTTCAGGAAGCTGCCAAAGGAATTGCTTGGGGACCGGCTCCGCCTCGTCAAGCCGGCGCACCCAGGACATCAACCCCGCCTCATGTGCCCGTTCGATTGCCGCCAATGCCTCGAAGGTGGCTGCCAAAGCGCTGTCGCCGCGCCGCGCCATCAGGGTGGATAATTGGTCGTAACGGAGCGCCGCCTCGCGCTCGATGCCGACCGCGATATCCATCAATTCGTCGAGCGAATGCAGATCGCTCAGAGGAAACTGGCCATTGATATACTCAGCCACGGTATCACCTCGCCATTTGTACCAATAAAAATGTTGTGGATTTCGCTAGTCAACAATTATTTGCGGACACACAACGCATAGCATACAATTAACATCAATCGCATACACACAATATTTGCATGGGAACTCCGAACCTAAGCATCTTCTTATAGATGATCCGTAGCAAACAACATTACCAAACATCAAGGAAATGGGGCGATGGCAGCGCGCCATATCCGGCATTAATAATCCTGATGGGACAAAATGATGTCATATGACGGGGGCGGCACGACAGCAGACAGGTCCGTTGTTACCGACAGCCTTTCCGAGCGCCGGGCGCCCTGTTACGTCTCGCGGGTTCTGCCTTTTCACGCCCAGGCGACGGCCCATGATCGGCACATCATCCATGACTCTGATTTCTTCCAGGGCATGAGCGATAGTAGGTTGTCCTGGCTGCTGGAGGCCGCCCATATCCGTCAACTCCAACGCGGGCAAACGGTATTTTTCCAGGCCGATCCGGCCAACCATTTCTATCTGGTGCTGGAAGGCTGGGTGAAGGTTGTCAAGCTGACCATCGACGGCGACATGACCGTGCGGCGCGTCGTCTCCGAGGGCGGCACGCTGGCCGAGGCGGCCAGCTTTTCGACCGGGCTCTATCCCGGCACCGCCGAGGCGGTCTCGGCGGCCCGGCTGCTGGAGATTCCCACCGCATCGATCATCGACGCGCTCGGAGGCAGCAACTCTTTGGCCTTCACGCTGTTCCTCGGCATGGCTCGCCAAGCAGAGAAGACTGCGCTGCGGCTTGAGTTATCGTATCGCTGCTCGACCCAACAACGGCTTGCCGCGCATCTGCTGACCCTGCTGCCGCCCGGCAGCGGGACCATCGGCATCAAGGTTCGCTTGCCCTATGATAAAGGATTGCTGGCGCTGTCCTTGGGGATGACTCCGGAAAGCCTGTCACGTTGCTTCCTCGGACTCCGCGCCTTAGGCGTGTGGACTCGTCACCGAGATATCGTCATCGACGACGTGACCGTCTTGCAGAGTTTTTGCAGCATCATCGATGACCAAGCGGCGCAAGCGGACGCCCCCATTGATTCGGCAGGCACCTGACCAGCACAAAGCTGCCCATTTCTTATCAAACGTCAAAGTATCGCCAGGACGAGCCTCCTATGGTTTTCGACGGATGCTGCCACCCGGTCGCTCCGCTTGGTTCCCGGCTTCCGAAGGCTTCACGATGCGTCAGTCCGTTCCCTGGATGTCAGCCCTCTGTCGCGCGATTTTGTTGCTGGCGGTCCTCGCCGTATGGCCCGCCGGCCAAGCCGCCGCCGCCGACAGTCACCTGAGTGATTTCCTCGACCGAGCGCCCTTGGCGCAAATCCTGCCCGGCGCCGACCGCCTGGGACCGGTCGAAGGATCGCCCCCCGCCGCCGCCGCCTATAAGGGCGACACGCTGGTCGGCTATGTCTTCCTCAATTCCGACGTGGTCAACTCGACCGGCTATTCCGGACGGCCGATCAATGTGGTGATCGGCATCGACACCGAGGGCACCATCACCGGGGCCAAGCTGGTCGAACATCACGAGCCCATCGTCCTGATCGGCATCCCCGAACCGCGCATCCGCGCCTATATCGACGGCTTCGTCGGCAGCAACCCGGCCGCCGGCACCTTCCCCGCCGGCAAGCACGGCCCCGACATCATCAGCGGCGCCACCGTCACCGTGCTGGTGCTGAGCGACACCATCACCAAATCGACGCTGCGCATCGCCCGTTCGCGCAAGCTGGGCGCCGCCGCCGGACAAGCCGCCCAAGACGCCGCCGCCCCGGCGCGGCGCAGCCTCGACATGAGCAAAACCGGGCATGAGAGCTGGGAGCAGTTGCTGGGCGACGGCTCGGTACGCCACCTGCATGTGTCGGTAGCCGATGTGAACAAGGAGTTCGCCGGCTCCACCGATCCGCGCGCCGCCGAACGTCCCGAGCCCGGCCCCGACGACGACACCTTTATCGACCTTTACGTCGCCCTGGTCAGCGCCCCCGAGATCGGCCGCTCGCTGCTGGGCGACAGCGGTTATGACTATCTGGCGCAGCATCTGGCTGCCGGTCAGCAAGCCATCGCCGTCATGGGCACTGGCCGCTATTCGTTCCGTGGGTCGGGCTATGTGCGTGGTGGCATCTTCGACCGCATCCAATTGGTGCAGGACCAGAACACCGTCCGCTTCCACGATCACGATTACCAGCGCGTCGCCAATGTGGCCGCCGAGGGTGCGCCGTCCTTTCCCGAATTCGGCCTGTTCACCCTGCCGCAAGGCAGCGACTTTGACCCGGCAGCATCGTGGCGGCTAACCTTGCTGATCCAACGCGCCGTGGGGGCACTCGACAAGGTGTTCCTGACCAGCGACCTGCCCTATCAGCTGCCCGAGAAATACCTGACCGCCGCGCCAGCCACCGCCACGCCCGAACCGGCCTTCGCCAAGGATGCCGCCGGCGACAACCCGCTATGGATGCGCATCTGGCAACAGCGCAAAGGCGATATCACCATCCTCGGCGCATCGCTGGTGGTGCTGACGTTGATCTTCTTCTTCCAAGACTGGCTGGTGCGCCGCCCACGTCTGGCTTATTGGGTCCGCACCGGCTTCCTGGCGTTCACCCTGTTCTGGATCGGCTGGTACGGCAACGCCCAGTTGTCGGTGGTCAATATCCTGGCCTTGGCCAACGCCCTGGTGTCGGGTTTCCGTTGGGATTACTTCCTGATGGATCCGATGATCTTCATCCTGTGGTGCGCCACGGCGGCTTCGCTGCTGTTCTGGGGGCGCGGCGCTTATTGCGGCTGGCTGTGCCCCTTCGGCGCCTTGCAAGAATTCACCAACCGCATCGCCAAACGCCTGAAGATTCCGCAAATCACCGTCCCCTGGGCTGTGCATGAGCGGCTGTGGGCGATCAAATACATCATCTTCCTGGCGCTGTTCGGGCTGTCGCTGTACTCGCTGTCCAATGCCGAGCAGTTGGCCGAGATCGAGCCGTTCAAGACCGCGATCATCCTGAAATTCGTCCGCGCATGGCCCTTCGCCCTGTTCGCCGTGGCGCTGGTTGCCGCCTCGCTGTTCATCGAGCGGTTCTTCTGCCGCTACCTGTGCCCGCTCGGCGCGGCGCTGGCCATCCCGGCGCGCATCCGCATGTTCGACTGGCTCAAGCGCTACAAGGAATGCGGCAACCCCTGCCAGCGCTGCTCCATCGAATGCCCGGTACAGTCGATCCACCCCGATGGGAAAATAAACCCTAACGAGTGCATCTATTGCATGCACTGCCAAGAGCTCTACTGGGACGACCATCGCTGCCCCGTGGTGATCCAAAAGCGGATCAAACGCGAACGGCTGCAAACCATGTCGGCCCCGCCCCCGCTGGCTTCCAGCAAACCCAGCCAGACACCAAAAAATCCAACCGGAGAGAACGACCATGTCGGATAAGCCCGAAAACGACCTGCCCGGCGGCGACCAGGATCAACCGTCGAAGATGTCCCGCCGCGATGCCATGCGGTTGGCGGCGGCGGCCAGCTTGGGAATGGCAGCCGGCTCGCTGCCCAGCCTCGCCTCGACTGCCGCCGCTGCCCAGCAGCCTGCGGGTGCTGGGGCCGATGACCACGTCAATGCCAAGCTAGGCGAAGTCGCTCCCGGCCAGCTCGATGATTACTATGCCTTCGTGTCCGGCGGGCAGACAGGCGAAATCCGCGTCTTCGGCATGCCGTCCATGCGTGAATTCGTCCGCATCCCGGTGTTCAACCGCTGCAGCGCCACCGGTTGGGGGCTGACCAACGAGAGTCTC
>DATGZW010000498.1:0-2457 GCA_035297005.1 Patescibacteria group bacterium | reverse complement strand
AAGCGCGAGCTGTCCGGATAGTTGGGGATGCCTTCGAACATCAGCGTGGTGGCGCCATTGGCCAGCGGGCCATAGACGATGTAGCTGTGACCGGTGACCCAACCCACATCGGCGGTGCACCAATAGACGTCGCCGTCCTTGTAGTCGAAGACGTACTGGTGGGTCATCGAGGCGTAGCAGAGATAGCCGCCCGAGGTGTGCAGCACGCCCTTGGGCTTGCCGGTCGAACCCGAGGTGTAGAGGATGAACAGCGGGTCTTCGGCATCCATCGGCGCCGCGACATGGACGGGCGAGGCCGCCTCGACCAGTTCGTGGTACCAATGATCGCGGCCAGCGACCATGTGGACGTCGCCACCGGTGCGCTTGACGACCAGAACGTGCTTGACGCTCCAGCTGGTCTCCAACGCCTTGTCGGCGTTGACCTTCAGCGGAACCTTACGGCCGCCGCGCAGGCCTTCATCGGCGGTGATGATGACGTTGGAGTCGCAATCCTGAATGCGGCCAGCCAAGCTGTCGGGCGAGAACCCGCCGAACACGATCGAGTGGATGGCGCCGATGCGGGCGCAGGCCAGCATCGAAACGGCGGCTTCCGGGATCATCGGCAGATAGATGGTGACGCGGTCACCCTTCTTGACGCCCAGGTTTTCCAGGGCGTTGGACAGGCGGCAGACCCGCTCGTGCAGGTCGCGATAGGTGATGTGCTCGGATTCGTTCGGCGAATCGCCTTCCCAGATGATCGCGGTCTGGTCGCCACGGGTCGCCAGATGGCGATCCAGGCAGTTCGCGGCAACGTTCAGCTGACCGTCGGCAAACCACTTGATGTGGACGTCACCCGTGAACGAGACATCCTTAACCTGAGTGTAAGGCTTGATCCAATCGAGACGCTTACCGTGCTCGCCCCAGAAGCCCTCGGGGTCTTGGATCGACCGATCGTACCACTCCTGATATTTTTTCTCATCGATCAGCGCCGTCTTGGCGAAATCGGTCGGGACAGGAAAGATGTTATTTTCGGTCATTGTCACGGATGTCTCCCTTTCGTGGCTCTCCCTTGGCCGTTGATCGGCGTAGGTGGCCTTTTTTGCGTTAATGCCGAAGAATTATGAGCAATTGCGAAGCGAGAAACAAGCCCGTGTGAACCCGCCTCCGCCAGAATCCATAATGCTGTCGTATATAAACTGAAGTCGTAGACGACCCCCGTCACTCGGCAGCCAGCACCACCCCGTCCTTTAGTACTAGAGGATAGCCTATCAGCGCTTTCCCCGCGCAAGGACCGCCGACGCAGAGACCGTCATGAAGACGAAACAATGCGCCGTGCACCGCACAGAGAATGTGGGATTTATCGCGGCTTAGAAACTGGCCAGAGGTCCAGTCGAGGGGGGCTCCGATGTGGGGGCAGCTATTGACATAGCCATTGACGCGGCCGCCCACGCGCACCACCAGCAAGGGCACCTGTTGGCCGCCCCGCCGCAGGACAAATCCGGCGGAGCCCGGATCGTCCAAATCATCCAGCCGGCACAGCGGCTGTCCGCTCACGCGGCGACGCCGCCCAAGGCGCAGAGCAGTGCCCACGTCTCGTCGTCCACCGGCAGCACCGACAACCGCGATTGGCGCACCAGCGCCAAATGGTTCAGGCGCGGGTCGGCCTTGACCTGATCCAGCGTCACCGGCGCGGCCAGCGGCGTCACCGCCTTGAAATCGACCATGCCGAAGCGGTTGGTTTCGTCGCTGGGGTCGGGGTAGTACTCACCGACCACCTCGACCACGCCGACGATGCGCTTTTCCTTGACCGAGTGATAAAAGAACGCCCGATCGCCGATGCGCATGGCTTTCAGGTTGTTGGCGGCCTGATAATTCCGCACGCCGTTCCAATGGGTGGTGCCGGCGGCGACCTGATCGTCCCACGACCACGCGCCGGGTTCGGATTTGACCAACCAATGCGCCATTGCGGCCACTCCTACGGCAGAACCTTTTTATAGGCGCGGATGGTCACGCTCTCGAACAAATCGGCCTTGGCATAGGGATCGTTGGCGAAATAAGCCTCGGCGGCGGCGCGGTCGGGGAAGTCGGCGATGACCAGACTGCCGTTCATGCTGGTGCCGTCATCGGCGAAGGTCGGACCGGCGGCGACGAGCTGGTCGAGAATGCCCTTAAGGAATTCGAGATGGGCGGAACGATTGGCCAGACGCACTTCCAGATGGTTCGGCTTATCGACGCAGGTAACGGCAAACAGCATGACGGTTCCTTAAATCAGTGGGCGGAAAAGCCCAGTTCGGTCTTGAATGGACGCGACAACAGGCCGCGGATGGTGTCGTCGATGCCGACGCCGCGATGCAGCAGCCCTTCGACTCCGGCGCAGATGGGCAATTCGACATCGAGTTTGGCGGCCAGACCGATGACCGAGGCAGCAGTCGCCACCCCTTCGGTCACCGCACGCCGCGCCGCCAGGATTTCGGCCAG
>DATGZW010000497.1:0-2056 GCA_035297005.1 Patescibacteria group bacterium | reverse complement strand
CGTGGAAAACCGTCGGGTGTCCGGTGGACGGACGGTGCAGCGGCACGTGCTGTACTTGGGGGAGATCAACGACGCTCAGAGAGCGGCGTGGTGCCAAACGATTGAAGCGTTTGACGAGGGCGATCAGCAAGCCAGACAGATCGCGCTGTTCCCCGAGGATCGTCCGGCGCCGACGCTGAACTGCGATGTGGTGCATGTCCGGCTCAGCGGGCTGCGGCTACATCGGCCCCGGCAGTGGGGTGCCTGCTGGCTGGCGTGCCATGTGTGGGATCAACTGCGGCTGGATGATTTCTGGTCGCCACGGCTGCCCATGTCCCGGGAGGGGACCCGTTGGCTGGACGTGCTGAAGACGCTGGTGGCCTACCGCCTGATCGACCCGGGCAGCGAGTGGCGGCTGCACCGGCAATGGTACGAACAAAGTGCGATGGGCGATCTGCTGGGCCAGGACTTCGCTCTGGCGCACAAGGACAACCTGTATCGGTGCCTGGACAAGCTGCTGATGCACAAGACGGATCTGTTCAGCTTCCTGCAACAACGCTGGAAGAACCTGTTCGGTGCTGAATTCGAGGTCCTGCTCTACGATCTGACCAGCACGTATTTCGAAGGCGATCCGCCGGAAGCCGGCAAGCGACGCTTCGGTTATAGCCGGGACAAACGGCCGGATTGCGTCCAGGTGGTCATTGCATTGATCGTGACGCCGGATGGCCTGCCGCTGGCCTACGAGGTGATGCCAGGCAACACCTCGGACAAAACGACGCTGCGCGACTTCATCAGGCGGATCGAGGCCCAGTATGGCAGGGCCAGGCGCACCTGGGTGATGGACCGCGGCATTCCAACAGAAGCGGTGCTGGCCGAGATGCGGGCGTCCGAGACGCCCATACAGTATCTGGTGGGCACGCCGCGCGGACGCCTCGGCCAACTGGAGCAGGGCTTCCTGACCAAGCCGTGGGCGCAGGTCCGCGACTCTGTTCAGGTGAAGCTGGTTGAGCAGGACGGCGAACTTTACATCCTGGCCCGCAGCGGTGCACGCCGGGATAAAGAGCAGGCGATGCGGCGGCGGCGGTTGAAGAAGCTGGTGAAGCGTCTGCATGAGTTGCGCCAGCAGAAGCTGACCCGCGACCAGTTGCTCATCAAGCTGGGGGCTGCCAGGAAGGAAGCTGGGCCGGCGGCTTGGCGGATCGTCGACGTCCAACTGCCTGACAAAAACCAGGCCGTCACGCCAGAGACGTTCGGCTTTCGCCTGAACTGGCAGAAGCTGCGCGAGGCCCGCCGTCGGGAAGGGAGTTACCTGCTGCGGTCGAATGTGACGGGTGGCGATCCGGCGCAACTCTGGGCGTTCTACTTGCAATTGGTCGAGGTGGAACAGGCGTTCAAGGAGCTGAAGGGGGATCTCGCGATCCGCCCGATCTACCACCAGACCGATGAGCGTATTGAAGCGCACATCTTTGTCGCGTTCCTGGCCTACTGTCTGCAGGTCACGCTGAAGCAGCGGCTGCGATCCCTGGCGCCGGGACTGACACCGAGGTCAGTGCTCGACAAGATGGCGGCGATCCAGATGGTCGATGTGCATCTGCCGACGACGGACGGCCGCACCGTCATACTGTCGCGCTACACAGAACCGGAGATGGACCAGGCCATCCTACTCCAGCGGCTGAAGATGAGCTTGCCCGACCAGCCGCCGCCCCGGGTGACCGCGGCGGTTGTTTTGTAACCAGCATGACTGGTCGCCCTGTGGTGCCGACCTTGGCAGCACCACCGATGGAAAATCAAGCGCTTGGGCGATTCTGCGCCGCGAGTTGCGAAAGTCGGGCTAAGTGTCCGTCCGGAGACTTCGTGAGTCATTTGAATCGGTTACGCGGTGGCTGTGCAGGCCGCTTGAGCCGGCTCGATCGGCTGTGATTCGGTCCGGCACCGATCTGCGAGGTGCCCAATGTGGACGACTGAGAACCGCCACCGCTATGACCGCGACAACCTGCGCTATCCCAGCGATCTCACTGACGCGGAATGGGCGCACGTCGAGCCACTGATCCCGCCGCCCAAACGGGGCGGCGGAAAG
>DATGZW010000496.1:0-2731 GCA_035297005.1 Patescibacteria group bacterium | reverse complement strand
TAACCGCTTCAAAGACTACATTTCGACGCCGAAACCGAACGGTTATCGCTCCCTGCATACCGGCGTCTTCGGACCCGAGCGGCATCGCATCGAGGTGCAGATCCGCACCCAGGACATGCACGACGTCTCGGAAATGGGCGTCGCCGCGCATTGGAGCTACAAGCAGGGCCAGCGCCCCGCCGACGGCAAGCAGTATCGCTGGCTGCGCGAGCTGCTGGACATCATGGAGCATGCCTCCAACCCCGAGGAATTCCTTGAGCATACCAAGCTTGAGATGTTCCAGGATCAGGTGTTCTGCTTCACTCCCAAGGGCGATTTGATCGCCCTGCCGCGCGGTTCGTGCCCGGTCGATTTCGCCTATGCGGTCCATTCGCAGGTGGGCGACACCTGCGTCGGCGCCTAGGTCAACGGCCGCATCATGCCGTTGCGCACCTCGCTGAACAACGGCGATCAGGTCGAGATTATCACCTCGAAGGCGCAGACGCCGAACCCGACCTGGGAACGCTTCGTCGTCACCGGCAAGGCGCGCGCCCGCATCCGCCGTTTCATCCGTATCCAGCAGCGTACCCAATATGTCGATTTGGGCCGCGCCATCCTTAATCGCGCCTTCAAGCAGGAAGGTTACGATTACACGGAAAAGGCGCTCGATGGCGTCACCAAGATCTTCAAGGCCGGCTCGGTCGAGGATCTGGTGGTGGCGGTGGGTGAGGGCAACCTCACTGGGCGCGAGGTCATCTCGGCGATCTATCCTGAGTTGAAAAACGCCCAGCAGCAGAAGCAGGCACAATCCGCCGATGGTTTGGTGGCACTGAAAAAGTCCAAGCCCAAGGGCCACAGCTACGCCGTGCCGATCCGCGGCTTGATCCCCGGCATGGCCATGCATTTCGCCGGCTGCTGCCATCCCTTGCCGGGTGACCGCATCGTCGGCATCGTCACCACCGGCAAAGGCGTGACCATCCACACCATCGATTGCGAGATGCTGGAGCAATACGCCGAAGCGCCGGAACGCTGGCTGGATTTGTCGTGGAGCCAGGATCCCGACGACAAGGACCAGCACACCGGCCGCATTTCGATGATCGTCGCCAATGAGGCAACCAGCCTGGGCAGCTTGTCGACGGTGATCGCCAAGAATCTCGGCAACATCACCAACTTGAAAATCACCAACCGCAATCCCGATTTCTTCGAGATGATCGTCGATATCGAGGTGCGCGATGTCAAACACCTGACCAATATCATCGCGGCACTGCGCGCCACACCGGCCATCAATTCGGTTGAACGCGCCCGCAACTAAGTCCGAGGGAACCCGTACAGATGAACCGCAAACTGCGTCTTGGGGTGAATATCGACCACGTCGCCACCATTCGCAACGCGCGCGGCGGTCGCCATCCCGATCCAGTGCGGGCGGCGAGCATGGCCGCCGAGGCCGGTGCCGACGGTATTACCGCGCATCTGCGCGAGGATCGGCGGCATATCTCCGACGACGATATCGACCGGCTGATGGACGCTTTGGAATTGCCGCTCAACCTGGAAATGGCGGCGACTCCGGAAATGGTCGAGATCGCCCTGCGTCACAAGCCGCACGCCGCCTGCATCGTCCCGGAACGGCGCGAGGAGCGCACCACCGAAGGCGGCTTGGACGTCGTGCGCGGGCTGGAGCATCTGCGCCCGCTAGTCGGCGCCTTGATCGAAGTCGGCATCCGCGTGTCGATGTTTATCGAGGCGGATCCGGCCCAACTCGACGCCGCCCGCGAAATCGGCGCTCCCGTGGTCGAACTGCATACCGGCGCTTATTGCGACGCCATCGGCGGCAAGCGCGAGCGGGAACTGGCGCGCATCGTCGCCGCCGCCGCCCACGCCGAGGCCATCGGGCTGGAATGCCATGCCGGGCATGGCCTGACCTATGACACGGTGGGGCCGATCGCCGCCATTCCCAGCATCGCCGAGCTGAACATCGGGCATTTCCTCATCGGCGAGGCCATATTCATCGGGCTCGACCCCGCCATCCGCCGCATGCGGGCGCTGATGGACCGGGCGCGCGCCGACGTGGCGTTGGGCGAGACCATCGCATGATTATCGGTCTGGGCAGCGACCTGATCGATATCCGCCGCATCGAAAAGACCCTGGAGCGCTTCGGCGAACGCTTCATCGCCCGCATCTTCACCGAGGCGGAGCAAGCCCGCGCCACGCGCCGCTCGACCACGCCGCAGGGGCTGGCCTGCACCTATGCCAAGCGCTACGCCGCCAAGGAAGCCTGCGCCAAAGCGTTGGGCACCGGCTTCAACCAAGGGGTTTTCTGGCGCGATTTGGGTGTCGTCAACCTGCCGTCGGGGCAGCCGACGCTGCTTCTGACCGGCGGCGCGGCGCAACGGTTGGCCGAGTTGCTGCCGCCCGGCACCCAGGCCCGGATCGATCTGACGATGACCGACGAATACCCGATGGCCGAGGCGGTGGTGATCATTTCCGCCATATCCACGGGCAGTGGCCGACCGGCGGGCTTGACAGGGCCGTCCTGCTAGGGCTTGATCCCCAATCGTTTGGTCCGCCCCCTCGGGCAGGCTGTATTTTCCCCCAGACTATTGCGAACCATGGCATCCACACACAAGCAAACCGGCGGGATTGGCGAAACGATCAAGACGATCGTCTATGCTGTTATCATCGCCCTCGTCGTTCGCACCGTCGCCTTCGAACCATTCAATATTCCGTCGGGGTCGATGATCCCGACGCTGTTGGT
>DATGZW010000495.1:0-2858 GCA_035297005.1 Patescibacteria group bacterium | reverse complement strand
GTTGTTTACCGACATTCGCAGCTTCGCAGAGACCACCGAGAGCATGGTTCCGGAAGATGTGCTGGCTCACTTGTCCGAATACCTGGAGGCCATGTCGCGGACTATCCATGGCCATGGCGGCACGGTGGATAAGTTTATGGGCGATGCGGTGATGGCGCTCTGGAATGCGCCGTCGCTCGGCTTCGACCATGTGGCGCATGCGTGCCACGCGATGTTGGCCTGCCGCTCTGTCAGCGTGGCCCTGGACGCCGGTTTTAGCGAGCGCGGTTATTCTCCATTTCCGACGCGGTTTGGCCTGCATACCGGCACGGCGGTGGTTGGCAATGTCGGTTCGTCCGATCGTATGCAATACACGGCGTTGGGGGCGATGGTGAACCTTGCCTCTCGCGTTGAAGGCTTGAATAAGCGATATGGAACACAGCTTCTGGTGACGGGGGCGGTCGAAGAAGCGGTGCGGGACAAGTTTCTCTTCCGTCCGGTGGAAGTGGTGGTGCCGTATGGTATGACCGTGCCGGTGCCGCTGTTTGAGCTGGTTGCCGATCTGCGCCCCGGCGCAACCTTCGCGCCGGGGCCGGGCGATATCCAGCGTTACCTGTTGTGGGGCGAAGGCTTCGCGCTTTATCAGGGGCAAGACTGGTCGCGCGCGGTAGAGGTCTTTACCCAATACCTGAATGCCTATCCCGGCGACGGCGCGGCTGAGTTGCTGCTGGGGCGGTCGATCGAATATCAGACCACACCGCCCCCCGAGGGTTGGGACGGGACGATGCGGTTCATGAGAAAGTAGGCGGGCAGGATGACGACGGTTCGACGGTTTCCTCGGCGGTTTGCGGCTGCGGTCCTGGCGCTGGCTTGGATAGCGCTGCCAGATGCGGCCGTGGCCAAGGACATTTTCCTGGCCATGGCGGCAAAGAACGACCCGACCGCCGAAACCGCGGCGGCCATGGCCTTGACCTTCAAAAAGCAGGTCGAGGACGCCTCGCAGGGAGCCTTGCACGTCGAGATTTTCCCCGACGGTCAACTCGGCGGCAACCGCGAAATGACCAAGCTGGTCAGCAGGAATGTTGTCCAGTCGGCCATTGTCACCGTCGGCGGGGTCGAGCCGCTGTATCCGTTGATCGCGGTGACCCAGATGCCCTTCGCGTTCACCTCGCGGGAAATCGCCTATGCGGTGCTGGATGGTTCGTTCGGTCAGCATATGGGCGACGAGATTGCCCGCACCACAGGCTTTGCGGTGCTGGGATATGGCGATACCGGCGGCTTCTATGTGCTGACCAACTCCAAGCGCGAAATCCACTCGCCGCAGGATATGGAGGGCATCAAGGTTCGCTCGATCCCCGGCTTCGAGGTGCTGAACGCGATGATCTCCGGCATGGGCGGCATTCCGGTCAAGGTGTCGTCGCGGGAGGAATTCCGAGCGCTCGGCAGCGGCGTGGTCGATGGCGAGATGAACCCGGTATCGGTGGTGTTCAGCCGGCGCTATGACGATGTGCAGAAATTCATGACCCTGACCAACCACCTCTATGCCCCCTATGTCTGGGTGATGAACAAAGAGTTCCTCGACGGTCTGACCGAGGAGGAACAGGCCGTGGTGCGTGAGGCCGCGCGTCAGGCCGTCCAGGCGGGGCGCGAGCTTAGCCGGTATATCGAAACCTCGGATCGCGGGTTGCCGACCGTTCGCAAGCGTATGCAGGTCTACGAGCCGACGGCGGAGGAACGCCAAGCCTTCAAGCTGACCGCGCAGGCCAAGGTCAAAGAAAGCATCGCCGCCACCCTGGGGGCCGAAGGCGTGGAGACCATGGATGACTTTTTTGCGGCCATTATTGCCGCCGAAGCCTCCCTTCGCTGAGCCACCCCTAGAACCAGCCCAGCAGACGCTCCCCCTTGTGTTGCGTCAGAGAGCCCCCATGTAGGGAGCATGCGTCGAGTTGCGGTTCGCCGCGTGGGCGCTTGTGGGTGGGCGCAAGGAAATGCCGCGAGCTGGTTGATTTTATCGGAGCGTGTCCAACCGCCCTCCGCTACACTCTGGCCAAACGGCCGTCGTGTCGTTGTCGAAGGAAAAATTTCCACAGGGGCAAGATTATGATCATCGCCGAGGTTCTGAACAATAAAGGCAGTGACGTCACCATCATCGAAGAAACGCGCACGGTGACCGACGCCATCGCGTTGCTGGCCGAACGCAAGATCGGTGCGGTGATCGTCGTCGATACAGCCGGGCAGGTGACTGGTATTTTCTCCGAACGTGACGTTGTCCGGCTGTTGAATGAGCATGGCGCCACCGCGCTGGAGAACTCGCTGGTCTCGCGCATGACCCGCCATCCGGTCACCTGTACCCGTGGCGACAGCGTCGCCGACGTGCTGGAGACCATGTCCAAGCTGCATTTCCGCCACATGCCGGTGTTCGATAACGGTGTCTTGTGCGGCATGGTCAGTATCCGCGATCTGGTGGTCGAGCGTTTGCAAAAGGTCGAAACCGAAGCGGAAGAGATTCGCGCCTACGTCGCTGGCGCTTAACCGGCGTCCCAATCTGGGGGCAGGTCGCGGGGCAGCCGGAAACGGCTGCCCGGTGGCCCGATGGCGGTTGTGGCCCTCGCATGGCGCGTAAGGTCAGGCCTCCATCGGCAGGAAATATTTGAATGGCGTCGCACTGCGTCCGCATCCTTGCGCTGCTGGCTTGTCTGACGGCGTGCAGCGGGGCGGCGCCGTTGGGGCATGACGTCTATATCTGGCAGCGCCAATGGACTCCGGCGGTAACGGCCGCCATAGCACAATTCTCGGATTTGGTTGGAACGTGGAGGGTGCTGGGGGCCTCGACCGATACCGGCGGCCATCTGCAGGCATCGGCGCCGGATTGGGCGGTT
>DATGZW010000494.1:0-3557 GCA_035297005.1 Patescibacteria group bacterium | reverse complement strand
CGGCATGGCGCGGCTGGCGGGCCTGCGGCAGGGCGAATGGGGGCGCATGCGCGACTACCTGACCACCCGTCGCTGTCTGATGAGCTTCCTCACCGGAGAATTGGACGACCCGGCGGCGGAGCAGCCTTGCGGCCGTTGCGCCAATTGTCTGGGCCGCCCGTTGCTCAACCCCCGCCCCGACCGCCGTTTGGTGCGCGCGGCGGCGGCGGTTGTGGCGGGACAAAAGCTCGGCTGGCAGCGGGCCAAGCGGCCGGCTCCGCCGCTGTGGTGGGTGGCGTTGAAGGCGGTGTTCGGCAAAGGCTGACGCGGATTATGGCCGCAAGTCCTCAGACCAGCACCACCAGCAGCCGCTTGGGGCCGTGCACGCCATAGGCCAAAGTCTGTTCGATGTCGGCGGTCTTCGACGGTCCCGATACCAACAGCAGATTGGTCGGCAGCTCCGCCGCCCAGCCTTGGTCCTGCATCGCCTGCCACATGGTGTCGTGCAATTGGTTGACGTCAAGGACGGCGATATGCACCGGCGGCACCAGCGACAGCGTGCGCGGCTGGTCGGCGTCGGTCCATAGGATCAGGCTGCCGGTTTCGGCGATGCCGCCGCGCGTGGCGGTGATGCCGGCGCCCTGGGTGGCGAACAGTTCGGGTTTCCAGTCGTTCATCGCCTTGTCATAGGGGATCAACGGTGGCTCGCCCGGCCAACCGGCGGCCAGATGGGCGCCGAGCGGGGTGTTCGGGGCATAGATCAGCGAGGGCAGGGCTTCCTGCACCAGCCAATCGCGCAGCATCGCCACCCAATCGCCGGAGCGGGCGTCGAGGAACTCGGTATGCACCGCTTCCATGGCGGCGCGCAGGCGGGTCAGCTTGGCTTCAGGACTCCACCCGCGCGAGGCGACGACGGTGAAGTCCTCTGCCGGCAGGGCAGATTTGGCGATGTCTCCGGCGGCGCGCAGGCGGCCGAGGATGGCGTTGCGGGCATCACTCATGGGGCACCTTTTCGTCGCGGACCAGATCATGCAATGTGCGGGCGGCGAAGCGCGGCTTGGACCGCACCGCTGTCCAGGTCTTCAGCCCCGGCGCGGATGCGGGCACCAGCCAGCCGAAACGGCTGAGGAAGAAGCTTGTGAGGCGGTACAGCATCGGGGTTTGGTAGACCAACCGCCAGCCGCGCCAAATCCAGGTCTCGGCGGCGCTATGATGGCTGTTGACGCCCTTGACCGTTGAATGGGTGTTGTGCCCGCCCTCGCGGCGCAGGCGCACCAGCAGATCGGCGATGGGGATTTCCACCGGGCAGACCTCGACGCAGGCGTTGCACAGGGTCGAGGCATGCGGCAGGTCGCCATTGACCTCCAACCCGGCCATCTGCGGGGTGAGGATCTTGCCGATGGGACCGGGATAGACGCCCGGATAGGCGTGCCCGCCGACGCGCACATAGACCGGGCAATGGTTCATGCAAGCGCCGCAGCGGATGCATCGCAAGGTGGCGCGCAGTTGCGGATCGGCGAAGATGCGCGAGCGGCCATTGTCGAGGATGACGACATGGACTTCCTCGGGGCCGTCCTTCTCGCCGGGGCGGCGCGGGCCGCTGATCATGTTGACATAGGTGGTGATCGGCTGTCCGGTCGCCGAGCGGGTCAGCAGGCTGAGAATTGGCGGCACTTCCTCCAGCCGTTCGACCACCTTTTCCAGGCCCATGATGGCGATATGCACCGGCGGCACGGTGGTGCACATGCGGCCGTTGCCTTCGTTTTCGACCAGCACCAGAGTTCCGGTCTCGGCCACCGCGACGTTGACGCCGGAGATGCCGGCCCCGGCATCCTCGAACTTGCGGCGCAGCACGCGGCGCGCCAGATCGGTCAGGGCGGCGACGTCCTCGGTGTATTCGGCGTCCTTGATCTTTTGCGAGAACAGCCGGGCAATCTGCTGGGTATTCTTGTGGATCGCCGGCATGATGATATGCGACGGGGTTTCGTGGTCGAGTTGGATGATATATTCGCCCAGATCGGCCTCAATGACCTCGACGCCCTTTTGCTCCAGGGCGTGGTTGAGGTGCATTTCCTCGGACACCATCGACTTGCCTTTGACGGCCAGCGTGACGCCGCGCCGGGCCAGGATGCCTTCGATGATGGCGTTGCCCTGCTCGACGGTCTCGGCCCAATGCACCTGAATGCCGTTGGCGGTCAGCTTGGCTTCCAGCGCCTCCAGCAATTGCGGCAGGCGCAGCAGCGAGCGGGCGCGCACGGCGGCCCCCAGCGAGCGCAGGTCTTTCCATTCCTTGGGATCGGCGAATTGGGCGCTGCGCTTCGAGATCAAGCCGTCCATGGCGCGGCGGAAATTGGCGCGCAATTGGGTGTCGGCAAGCGGCGCTTGCGCCGAGGCGCGGAAATCAGCGGGCATTGATACGCTCCCACAAGAATTCGGCGATATGCAGCGGGCGGGTCGGGCGCTGGGCGGCTTCCAGCGCGCCGCCGATGTTCATCAGGCAACCGCAATCGCTGGAAATCACCACATCGGCCTGGGTCTGGCCGATGGCGTCGATCTTGTCGCCGACCATGGCGGCGGACACCTCGGCATGGCGCACGGCGAAGGTGCCGCCGAAGCCGCAGCATTCGCGTTCGCGCGGAATATTGACAAGTTCGACCTGAGCCAGTTGGCGGATCAGGCTCTTGGGTTGGTCGCCCACCCCCATCTCGCGCATGGCGTGGCAGGAGGGGTGATAGGCCACCTTGGCCGGTGCCCCCAGATCGTCAAGGCGCAGATCCAGCACATCGACGAGGAACTGTGTCAGCTCATAGACGCGGGCGGAAAAGTCCTCGACTTCGGCCTGCATCGGGGTGCCGTGGAACAGTTCGGGATAATGCTTCTTCATCATCCCGGCACAGGAACCCGACGGCACCACAATGGGGATGTCCTTGGCGAACAGGGCAATCTGGGCGCGGGCGACGGCGGCGGCTTCCTCGGAGTGGCCGGCGCTGTAGGCGGGCTGGCCGCAACAGCTTTGATCGGGCGGGAAAATCACCTCGATCCCTTGCGACTGCAACAGCTTGATGCCGGCCAAACCGGCACCGGGATAGAACAGGTCGATCAGGCAGGTGCCGAAGAAATACACCGCTTGCGGGCGGGGAGTGGGCCGGGGATGCGCCATGGAAAGCCTCGTCACGACGGTGCCGGCCGGGCCGATCGCCGCGCCGGGTGGATCTATTGGTTATCCGTTTTTGCCCGCCGTGTAAACTGGTAAAAACATTTTACCAGTAGCCCGGATGCCCCTATTGCGCCTCGCGGTCGCTGACGGCGGCCAAGCTGTCACGACCGATGCGGCGTAGCGATACCTCCAGCCGCTGTTCGGACACCCGGCTTTCCTGCAAGGCGTCGCGGGCATAGAGGATATGCTTCTCGGCGGCGGCGCGGGCGGATTCGGGGTCGCGGGCCATGATGGCGTCAAAGATGGCCTTGTGCTGGCGCAACAGCAGCTCGCGCACGCCTTCGCGCTGATACAGGCGGCGGCGGTCATAGAAGACGTCGTGGCGCAGCAGTTGGAAGACGCTACGCATGATGTGCTGCAT
>DATGZW010000493.1:0-4573 GCA_035297005.1 Patescibacteria group bacterium | reverse complement strand
CGGCGCCCTGTTGACCGGCGTGTTCGCGGTCAAGGACATCGGCGGCACCTCGGGCCTGCTGGAAGGCAACTCCGCCCAGGTGTTGCTGCAAGCCGCTGGCGTGATGGTGACCATCGTGTGGTCGGGCGCGGTGTCCTTCATCCTCTACAAAGTCATCGACCTCACCGTCGGCCTGCGCGTCAGCACCGAAGTGGAAGTCGAAGGCCTGGACATCAACCTGCATGGCGAGGTCATCCACTAAGCCGACCCATTCGGCTGGACCTGGAAAGGGGCGCTTCGGCGCCCCTTTTCTTTTTGATGTGGCGCGGCCCGGAATCAGGTAAAACTGAGCCCGTTCTGTTCTCAGTCAGGCTGGCGTCCCCGATCATGCTCAACCCGCGCCTCGATTTGCTCACCGACTACCCATTTCAGCGTCTGAGCGCGCTGCTGCACGGGCCGGCTGGCGACGATGCGCCGCTGGTCATGTCGATCGGCGAGCCGCAGCATCGCCCGCCGGCTTTCGTCGCCGAGATCCTGGCGCGCGAAGCCGCCGGATGGGGCAAATACCCGCCGATGACCGGCACTCCGGAATTCCGCGCCGCCGTCGCCCGCTGGCTGACCTACCGCTTCGCCCTGCCGATTGGCGAGCTGGACATGGACAAGCACATCATCCCGCTGGCCGGCACCCGCGAAGGACTGTTCCAGATTGCCCAATTGGTGTGCGGCGGAGCCATGGGCGGCAAGCCGCCGGTGGTGCTGCTGCCCAATCCGTTCTATCAGGTCTATGCGGGCGCCGCCCTGCTGGCCGGCGCCGAGCCGGTGTTCGTCCCGGCCACCAAGGACACCGGCTTCCTGCCCGATTTCGCCGGACTGCCGAAAGACATCCTCGACCGCGCCGCCTTGGCCTATCTGTGCACGCCGGCCAATCCGCAAGGCGCGGTGGCCTCTCTGGCGCTGCTCAAGGACACCATCGAACTGGCCCGCCGCCACGACTTCGTGCTGGCCGTCGATGAATGCTATTCGGAAATCTACGAAGGCGACCTCGCCCCCGCCGGAGCGCTGCAAGCCTGCGCCGAGCTGGGGGGAGATTACGCCAATGTGGTGGTGTTCCACAGCCTGTCCAAGCGGTCGAGCGCGCCCGGCCTGCGCTCGGGCTTCGCTGCCGGTGATGCCCGTCTGATCGCCGCCTTTGGCCGCTTGCGCGCCTATGGTGGGGCCGCCATCCCCCTACCGATCCTCGCCGCCTCCGCCGCCCTGTGGCGCGACGAGGACCATGTGGAGGTCAATCGCGGCCTCTATCGCAACAAATTCACCATCGCCCACGAGATCCTTGGCGACAGCTTGGGTTTCTATCGCCCGCAAGGCGGCTTCTTCCTGTGGCTGGATGTCGGCGACGGCGAGAAAGCGGCCCTGGCGCTGTGGCAAAAGGCCGGCATCCGCGTATTGCCCGGCGCTTATCTGGCCCGCCCCGGCGCCGATGGGGTCAACCCCGGCCAGCGCTATATCCGCGTCGCCCTGGTACATGATTTGGATACGACCCGTCAGGGCCTGACCCGACTGGCCGAGGTTCTGGTGACCGCCTGATGGCCAAGCAACCCAGCGGCCGGCGCAAAAAAGTTGGCGGCTTCCTGCCCGAGGGAGCCTCGGCGCTGATGACCCGCTGGCTGATTCAGGCCGGCGGATTGACGGTGGTGTCGCTGGCTTTGGCCTTGACGGCGGCGCTGCTGACCTATGACCACGCCGATCGCAGTTGGAACACCGCCGCCAATCCCGACGGCGCGGTGACCAACATGCTGGGCGGACTCGGCGCGACGCTGTCGGATCTGCTGCTGCAACTGCTGGGACTGGCCGCCTGGCTGCCGGCCTTGGCGCTGGCAATCTGGGGCGGCCGCCTGATGGTCACCGGCCGCCCGCTGGAACGGGTGTGGCTGCGCGTGTTGTTGCTGTTGAGCGGGCTGCTGCTGGTCGCCATCGGTCTGGCCGAGATTCCCATTCCACCCAGCCTGCATTTGCCCGGCAGCCTGCGGGTGTTGGGCGGTTCCGCCGGAAAACTGCTGCTGACCGGGCTGGTCGACGCCGCCACTCTGGCCGGAGCCGCGCACCTGTTCGGCAGCGCCGGAGTCAGCTGGGTACTGGCGCTGATCTGCGCCGGATTGGGCACCATGTGCTCGATCCATGCGATGGGGCTGTCCTGGGCCGAATGGCGGGCGGTGGCGCAGACCGTCAGGCGCACCGGCAACCATCTGAACCAAGCGGGTGAGCGCCTGCGCGACCTCTCGGCGACGTTGGGCGAACGCTTGCCGGTGCTGGGCCGGCGCGGCGACGCGGACGACGACGAACCCTTGATCGACACCCCACCGGTCAGCCGGCGCCTGGCAGCAACCTTGAAAGGGGCGCGGCGCGAGCCCAGCCTGAACGCCTCGTCGGCCAAGGACGACGATGCCGACCCCTTGGTCGAGCCGTCGCAGGCTCCGGCCATCGAGCGCGCCGCCGCTGTCGACCGCCCGGAACCTTTGGTGGCGCCGCGCCTGTCGCGCACCCAGCCGGGCCGCCGTGAGAAAGCCTCGCGACAGGGCACCCTGGATTTGCCGGCGGAGGGCATCTACGAAGTGCCGCCGCTGACCCTGCTGGCCGCCGTCCCCGAAGGGCGAAGCGCCAACGTCAACGAGGACGGCCTGACCCAGAACGCCAAGATGCTGGTCTCAGTACTCAATGATTTCGGCGTCAACGGCCAGGTCATCAAAGTGCGCCCTGGTCCGGTGGTTACCCTTTACGAGTTGGAGCCCGCCCCCGGCACCAAGACCAGCCGGGTCATCGGTCTGGCCGACGACATCGCCCGCTCGATGAGTGTACTATCGGTGCGCATCGCCACCGTCCCCGGCCGCAGCGTCATCGGCATCGAACTGCCCAACGCCAAACGCGAAACCGTGTTCCTGCGCGAGTTGCTGGCCTCGGAAGCGTTCGAGCGCGCGCCGTCGCCGCTGACTTTGGTGCTGGGCAAGGACATCGGCGGTCAGCCGGTGATGGTCGATCTGGCCCGCATGCCGCATCTTCTGATCGCCGGCACCACCGGATCCGGCAAGTCGGTGGCGATCAACACCATGATTCTGTCGCTGCTGTATCGCCTGACGCCCGAGGAATGCCGGGTCATCATGATCGACCCCAAGATGTTGGAGCTGTCGGTCTATGACGGCATTCCGCATCTGCTGGCCCCCGTGGTGACCGAGCCGGGCAAAGCGGTGGTCGCCCTGAAATGGGCGGTGCGCGAGATGGAAGACCGCTACCGCGCCATGAGCCAGCTGGGTGTACGCAACATCGCCGGCTACAACCAGCGCCTGTCGGAAGCCGCAGATAAAGGCGAAGCCTTGTCGCGCACGGTGCAGACCGGCTTCGACAACGAAAGCGGCAAGCCGATCTATGAAGATCAGACGCTGGCTCTGGAACCGCTGCCCTTCATCGTCATCATCGTCGACGAGATGGCCGATTTGATGCTGGTCGCCGGCAAGGAAGTCGAGGGTGCGGTGCAGCGTCTGGCCCAGATGGCCCGCGCCGCCGGCATCCACATCATCATGGCCACCCAGCGGCCGTCCGTCGATGTCATCACCGGCACCATCAAAGCCAACTTCCCCAGCCGCATCAGTTTCCAGGTCACCTCGAAGATCGACAGCCGCACCATCCTGGGCGAGCAAGGGGCCGAGCAACTGTTGGGCCAGGGCGACATGCTGTACATGGCATCAGGCGGGCGCATCACCCGCGTGCATGGCCCCTTCGTCAGCGACAAGGAAGTCGAAGCCGTCGTCGAGCACTTGCGCAGCCAGGGTGAACCCCATTATGTGGAGAGCGTGACCGCCGACGAACCGGACGATGCCGACCTGTCCAGCGGCGGCAATCGCGGCGAGTCGGGGGACGGCCTGTACGATCAGGCGGTGGCTCTGGTCGCCCGCGAGGGCAAGGCCTCGACTAGTTTTGTCCAACGGCACCTGCAAATCGGCTATAACCGCGCCGCCCGCATCATCGAAAAGATGGAGCAGGAAGGCGTGATCAGTAAAGCCAACCATGTGGGCAAACGCGAAGTGCTGGTGCGCAGTCACGATGACTGAGCCGGCGAAAGGAGAATATATGTCGTCGTTCCGCCGTCTGGCCCGGCCCGTGGCCGCCGCCTTGCTGGGGCTGTGCGTGGGGCTGGCCGTGATCGCCCCAGCCGCCGCCGCGCCGCTGAGCCCCGGCGAAAAGGCCGAGGTGAGTAAGGCCGAGCAGTACCTTAACGATGTCACCACCCTGCGCGCCCGCTTCCTCCAAGCCTCGGCCAGCGGCGCGACCGCCGAAGGCACGATGTTCCTGTCGCGCCCCGGCAGGATGCGCCTGGAATACGATCCGCCCAGCCCGATCCTGGTCATCGCCGATGGCAGCTATCTGATTTACTACGACAAGGATCTGCAACAGGTCAGCTATGTCGATTTGGATTCGACCCCCGCCGGCGTTCTGGTGCAGCCGCAGGTTAAGCTCGACGGCGATGACCAGCAGGTGACCAAGGTGGTCCACCAGACCGGCATCTTGCAGTTGACCGTCATCAAGAGAAGCGACCCCAGCCAGG
>DATGZW010000492.1:0-3424 GCA_035297005.1 Patescibacteria group bacterium | reverse complement strand
TCCGTAAGCTTCTCGTCGCCAATCGCGGTGAAATCGCCATCCGCATTTTCCGCGCCGCCACCGAATTGAAACTGGCGACGGTGGCCGTGTACTCGCAAGAGGATCGCTTCGCCCTGCATCGCTTCAAGGCCGATGAAAGCTATCTGGTCGGCAAGGGCAAGGGGCCGGTCGAGGCCTATTTGTCGATCGACGAAATCATCCGTGTCGCCAAAGAGTCGGGGGCCGACGCCGTGCATCCGGGTTACGGCTTCCTGTCGGAAAACCCCGATTTCGCCGATGCCTGCCGCGCCGCCGGGCTGGTGTTCGTCGGCCCCTCGGGCGATGTGATGCGGCTGCTCGGCAACAAGGTCGCCGCCCGCACTCTGGCCGAACGCGCCGGGGTTCCGGTGATGCCGGCGACCGGCGCCTTGCCTGACGATGCCGCAGAATGCGCCCGCATGGCCGCCGCCGTCGGTTATCCCTTGATGCTGAAAGCCAGTTGGGGCGGCGGCGGACGCGGCATGCGGGTCATCGAAACTCCCGGCCAATTGGCCGAACTGGTCACCACCGCCAAGCGCGAGGCCAAGGCGGCGTTCGGCAATGACGAAGTCTATCTGGAGAAACTGGTGCGCCGCGCCCGCCATGTCGAGGTGCAGGTGATCGGCGACAGCGCCGGCACCCTGGTGCATTTGTTCGAGCGCGATTGTTCGGTGCAGCGGCGCAATCAAAAGGTCATCGAGCGCGCCCCCGCCCCCTATCTGGCCGAGACCACCCGCCAGGAGCTGTGCGCCGCCGCGTTGAAACTGGCCCGCGCCGCCGGCTATGAGAACGCCGGCACCGTCGAATTCCTCATGGATACCGACAGCGGCGCGTTCTATTTCATCGAGGTCAATCCGCGCGTCCAGGTCGAGCACACCGTCACCGAAGCGGTCACCGGCATCGACATCGTCAAGGCGCAGATCCGCATCGCCCAAGGCGCGCGCATCGGTAGCGGCGACACCGGCGTGCCGTTGCAGGAGGACATCCGCCTCAACGGCCATGCGGTGCAATGCCGCGTCACCACCGAGGATCCCGGCAACAACTTCATTCCCGATTACGGCCGTATCACCGCCTATCGCGGGGCCAACGGCTTCGGCATCCGGCTTGACGGCGGCACCGCCTTTTCCGGGGCGCTGATCACCCGCCATTACGATTCGCTGCTGGAAAAAGTCACGGCCTGGGCGCCCACCGCCGAGGAGGCCATCGCCCGCATGGACCGCGCCTTGCGCGAGTTCCGCATCCGTGGCGTGGCGACCAATCTGACCTTTCTGGAAACGGTCATCGGCCATCCGAAGTTCCGCGCCAACGACTACACCACCCGCTTCATCGACGACACGCCGGAGCTGTTCCACCAGCAAGGCCGCCGCGACCGCGCCACCCGCCTGCTGCGCTTCATCGCCGAGGTGATGGTCAACGGCAACCCGGAGGTCAAAGGCCGCCGCGCCCCCGCCGAGGTCAAGCCGTTTGAGTTGCCGATCATCCCCGCCGGCAGCCCGCCGCCCGGCACCAAGCAGACCCTGACCGAATTGGGGCCGGAGCGCTTCGGCCAGTGGATGCGCGAGCAGACGCGGGTGCTGCTGACCGACACCACCTTCCGCGACGCCCATCAGTCGCTGCTGGCGACGCGCATGCGCAGCCATGATCTGCTGGCGGTGGCTCCGGCTTACGCGCAGATGCTGCCCAATTTGTTCTCGGTCGAATGCTGGGGCGGGGCGACCTTCGACGTCGCCATGCGCTTCCTCAAGGAAGACCCGTGGCAGCGTCTGGCCGGCTTCCGCCGCGCCATGCCCAACCTTTTGTTGCAGATGCTGCTGCGCTCGGCCAACGGCGTCGGCTACACCAACTACCCCGACAATGTGGTGCGCCAGTTCATCGCCCAGGCGGCCAAGGGCGGCGTCGATGTGTTCCGCGTCTTCGACAGCCTGAACTGGGTCGATAACATGCGCGTCGCCATCGACGGCGTGCGCGAGGCGGGCGCGCTGTGCGAGGCGGCGCTCTGCTACACCGGCGACATCGGCGATGCGGGACGCAAATACGACCTGAAATACTATGTCGGCCTGGCCAAGCAGTTGGAGGCGGCGGGCGCGCATATCCTCGGCATCAAGGACATGGCCGGTTTGGCCAAGCCGCGCGCCATCACCCTGCTGGTCAAGGCTCTGCGTGAGGAAGTCGGGCTGCCCATCCACTTCCACACCCACGACACCAGCGGCCTGTCCGCCGCCAGCGTGCTGGCCGCCGTCGAGGCCGGGGTGGATGCCGTGGACGCCGCCATGGATTCGATGAGCGGCACCACCTCGCAGCCGCCGCTCGGCTCCATCGCCGCCGCGCTGAAGGGCCACGAGCGTGATCCGCTGTTGGATCAGCAGGCGCTGAACCGGCTGTCGGCCTATTGGGAACAGGCCCGCCGTCACTACGCCGCCTTTGAGACCGATCTGAAATCGGGTTCCGCCGAGGTCTATCACCACGAGATGCCCGGCGGGCAGGTGACCAACCTGCGCCAGCAGGCGCGCAGCTTAGGCATCGATGAGCATTGGGACCGCGTCGCCGACACCTATGCCGAGGTCAATCGGATGTTCGGCGACGTCATCAAGGTGACGCCCACCTCCAAGGTGGTCGGCGACATGGCGCTGATGATGGTCACCAGCGGCCTGACGGCGGCGATGGTGCAGGACCCCGAGCGCGAGATCGCCTTCCCCGAATCGGTGGTGTCGTTCTTTCGCGGCGAGCTGGGCCAGCCGCCCGGCGGCTTCCCCGCCGCCCTGCAAAAGAAGGTGCTGAAGGATATCGCCCCCCTGACGGTGCGCCCCGGCGCGGTGCTGCCGCCCGCCGATCTGTCAGCCACCCGCGCCAAGCTGGAAAAGACCGTGGCCCGCGCCGTCAGCGACGACGAGCTGGCCTCGTATTTGATGTACCCCAAGGTGTTCACCGACTTCGCCGCGCATCAGCGGGTCTATGGCGACGTCTCGGCGCTGCCCACCCCGGTGTTCTTCTACGGCATGCCGCCCGGTCAGGAAGTCGCCATCGAACTGGAGCCGGGCAAGGCCCTGATCATGCGTTTCCTCGCCATCGGCGACGCCGACGAGCAGGGCAACCGCAACGTCTTCTTCGAGCTGAACGGCCAGCCGCGCACGGTCAAACTGGCCGACCGCGCCATCGCCCCGGCCCGCCCGGCCCAGCCCAAGGCCGAGGACGGCAACCCCAACCACATCGCCGCCCCCATGCCCGGCCTGGTCGTCGCCGTCGCCGTGCGCGAGGGCCAGACGGTGGAAAAGGGCGACATCCTGGTCGATCTGGAAGCCATGAAAATGGAAACCGCCGTCCGCGCCGACCGCGCCGGAACGGTGGTCAAGGTCGCCGTGACGCCGGGCATGCAGGTCGAGACCAAGGATCTGTTGGTGGTGCTGGG
>DATGZW010000491.1:0-2333 GCA_035297005.1 Patescibacteria group bacterium | reverse complement strand
TCGGCCCGAAAAAAGCCACGCAGTTTGCTTGCCACTTTACTCTTGAGGCCGACATATTCGGCATACAGACTAAGCATGTTTTCTCTCCAAGATGGAAGTTGCTTCGCGCTCAAGATACCTATTGGTTTGGCTTCAGTCCCTTCTGGGTGAGCCTGGCAATTTCTTACGCACTACTCTATCTAATTGACGAGACGTCATCAATGCAATTTATGCTATTATTATTATGATACACGTCAATGTGGAAGCACTTCATCTACGGCCTTTAGCAACCTTAAGGAGTCTGGCGTGGTGACACTGGAGAACCAATCGACCAAACGGCCATCCGGGGCAATCAGATATTTGTGAAAGTTCCAGTGTGGCTTGGCCAACACGCCCAATTGTTTGTCCGCCCATTGGTAAAAGGGATGAGCGTCGTCACCGACAACCTTGACCTTTTCGGTCAACGGGAAATCAACGGCGAAATTCAGCTCGCAGAACTGCTTGATCTCGGCTGAACTGCCCGGCTCCTGTCCGCCGAAATCGTTTGACGGCACACCCAACACCACCAGACCGCGCTCGCGGTATTTGACCGCCAACTCCTCCAACCCCTTGTATTGGGGGGTGAAACCGCATCGCGAGGCGGTGTTGACCACCAGCACCGCCTTGCCTTGGTACTGGACCAACGGCAAAGGCTCGCCATTGATGGCGATGAAGGAAAAGCCCCAGGCGTCCGTCGCCGTCTCGACTACCGAAGCCCCCGCCGACCGCAGCCCAAGGGCCGCCAATCCGGCCTTGATCAAATCAGTCATACCGTTCTTCCTTCCAAGGATCGCCGCGCCTGTGATAGCCGCGCTGTTCCCAATAGCCGGGGTCATCACGGTCGCTGAAGGTGATGTGGCGCAACCATTTGGCGCTTTTCCACAGATACAGCTTGGGCAAAATCAGCCGCATCGGGCCGCCATGCTCCCGACTGATCGGCCGGCCCTGCCAGGAATGCGCCAGCACCACGTCGTCATCGGCGAAATCCGCCAGCGGCAGGTTGGTGGTGTAGCCGTCATAGCCGTGCAGCATGAGAAAGCGCGCCTCGGGAAGCGGACGGACGACGTCCAGCAGACGCAGCGCCGGCACGCCGACGAAATCGTTGTCGTAACGCGACCAAGCGGTGACGCAATGCATATCGACGCGCAGGGAAAGCTGCGGCTGGGCCAGGAACTGATCCCAATTCCACTCGACCGTCCGTTCGACCATGCCGCCGACGGAAAAACTCCAGTCGCGAGTCGAGAGATTGGGCACCACACCCAGATCCAGCACTGGCCAGTCCGTGACCTCGCGCTGACCGGGCGGCAGGCGGCGGTGATGGTCGATGTCGGGGGCGCCGGTCAGCCGCCGCCCGTCCCGCGCCCAACACTGCTTGGCGGCAATCAATTTTTCTTTGAGAGCCCCCAACAGGGGCGGATTGGCGTCGTCCATTCAGCACCCCGTTCGCGTCGGTTCCGACGTCAAGGCGCGCTGTCGGGATTCAGTCGCCGCCTTTATTGCGCAAGACTCGCGCCTTATCGCGCTTCCAGTCTTTTTCCTTCTCGGCGGCGCGCTTGTCATGGGCTTTGCGGCCCTTGGCGATGCCAAGTTCGACCTTGGCGATGCCACGGTCGTTGAAATGGATGTTCAGCGGCACCAGGGTCATGCCCTCGCGGCCGATAGCCATCAGCAGTTTGCGCAACTCCTTGCGATGCACCAGCAGCTTGCGCGGCCGCCGGGTCTCGTGGGTGAAGGCCGTCTTCACCTGATATTCAGGAATATAGGCATTGTATAGGTAAAGTTCACCTGCCTGTTGTCCGGCATAGGCCTCTTGCAGGTTGGCTCGCCCCAAACGCAGGGTCTTGACCTCGGTGCCGACCAGCATGATGCCGGCTTCCAGCGTGTCGGTGATCGAGTATTCATGACGCGCCCGGCGGTTTTCAGCGGCGATCTTGCCGGCGATCAGAGTTGGGCGCGTCATGATACGGGTCGTCCTTTAAATGAGGCCGAGGGCCGTCACGGCCGCCTCGACCTTGAGCTTGGTCGCATCCGACACCTCGACCAGCGGCAGGCGCAGCTCGCCCGAGGTCTTGCCGATCAGCTTCGACGCGTATTTGACCGGGCCGGGGCTGGTCTCGACGAACATCGAGTCGTGCAAAGGCATCAACAGATCGCGCAGTTCGAACACGCGGGCATAGTTGCCGGCGACCCAGGCGTCATGCAATTCGGCACACAGGCGCGGCGCGATGTTTGACGACACCGAGATGCAGCCGACGCCGCCGCTCGCCAGGAACGCCACGCAAGTGCCGTCGTCGCCGGTCAACTGAGCGAAATCC
>DATGZW010000490.1:0-2822 GCA_035297005.1 Patescibacteria group bacterium | reverse complement strand
GCTGCTGGTGCTGCTGGTGCCGGTCGTCGAAGATCAAGTGGTCGGCTTCGCCAGCCATGTGCCGGGCTATGCGCATGCCCTGATCAAGCGCGGCGAGCCGCTGTGGCGCAATGTGAAGACCTATCTGCAACCCAAGGACATCGATCGTCTGCGCACCGCCGCCGGTGGCTATGCGGGGACCGTGGCCGGATGGGTGGGACAGGTGGTGACGCATATCCTGACCAGTTCGCTGGCGGTGATGAATGTGGTGTCGCTGGTCTTCATCACGCCGGTGGTGACGTTTTATATGCTGCGCGACTGGCATAAGATCACCGAGCGTGTCGATTCCTGGTTGCCGCGCCACCATGCCGAGACGATCCGCCAGCAACTTTTGGCCATCGACGGCATCCTCTCCGGCTTTGTGCGCGGCCAAGCGCTGGTGTGCCTGACGCTGGCCGCCTTTTACGGGGTGGGATTGACCCTGGTCGGGCTGGATCTGGGGCTGGTGCTGGGGATTTGCGCCGGGATGGTATCGTTCATCCCCTATCTGGGCAGCATTTCCGGCGTGCTCATCGGCGTCGGGCTGGCTTTGGCGCAGTCGCCCGATTGGGTCTTGCCGTCGATGGTCGCCGGGGTGTTCCTGGTCGGCAATCTGCTGGAGGGCAATTTATTGTCGCCCAAGTTGGTCGGCGCGAAGATCGGTCTGCACCCGGTCTGGGTAATCTTCGCCCTGCTGTCGGGCAGCGCGCTATTCGGCTTCCTCGGCCTGCTACTGGCCTTGCCGGTGGCGGCGGTGGTCGGAGTGCTGGCGCGGTTTTCTCTGGGGCGTTATCTGCAAAGCTCGTTATATAGCGGCGACACCCCCGAAGGCACTGCTCCGTAATGATTGAACCGTCGCAAATTCCCCTGGATTTCGGCCACCAGCCGGCCTTCTCCGAGGCTGACTTCCTGGTTGCCAGCAGCAATGCCGAAGCGCATGGCTGGATCCTGCGTTGGCCGGCATGGCCGGCGCTGGCGCTGGGGTTGTGGGGGCCGGCGGGTTGCGGCAAGTCGCATTTGGCCCATGTGTTCGCTGCCCGTAGCGGTGGCGTGGTGGTGGCGGCGCGCGGCTTCGGCACCGACGACGTGCCCAGTCTGGCCGAACACCCCAGCGTGGTGGTCGAGGATGCCGACCGGGGCGTTGACGAGGCGGCGATGTTCCATCTGTACAATCTGCTGCGCGAGACTGGCCGCACCTTGCTGGTGACCGGGCGCGAGGCTCCCGCCCGCTGGGGGCTGCGGCTGCCCGATTTGCGCTCGCGGCTGTCATCGATCCCGGCGGTCGGCATCCTGGCGCCCGATGACGGGCTGTTGCAGTCGCTGCTGCTCAAGCTGTTCGCCGACCGCCAATTGCGCGTCGGCCCCGATGTGCTGGCCTATGTGCTGCTGCGCATGGAACGCTCCTTCGACGCCGCCCGCGCTTTGGTCGCCGCCATCGACGCCGCCGCCCTGGCCCGTCAACGCCCCGTCACCGTGCCGCTGGTGCGCGAGGTGATGGCGGATCCCACTCCCGATTCAGACGACCGATAGGACTGCCGATCATGACGGAAGAACACCACGATAAGAAAGGCGTGGCCCTCAGCTCGGTCTTCGCCAGCGCTTTCATGGCGGTGACCAAGCTGGCGGTCGGGCTGCTGACCGGAAGCTTGGGCATTTTGTCCGAGGCGGCCCATTCGCTGCTGGATCTGGGTGCGGCGACGCTGACTTATTTCGCCGTGCGCATCAGCGACGAGCCCGCCGACGACCGCCACCCCTATGGGCATGGCAAGATCGAGGCGGTGTCGGCGCTGGTGGAAACCGGCCTGCTGTTCATTACCGGGCTGTGGATCATCCGCGAGGCGGTGTTGCGGTTGATGGCCGACGACGTCCATGTCGAAACCACATGGTATTCGGCGGCGGTGATCGTGATGTCGATCGGCATCGATTTCACCCGTTCGCGCGCTTTGATGAAGGTGGCCAAGGCGACCAAAAGCCAGGCCCTGGAAGCCGACGCCCTGCATTTCCGTTCGGATATCCTATCCTCGGCGGTGGTGCTGTTCGGCTTGGGCTGCGTCGCCTTGGGCTATCCCAAGGGCGATTCCATCGCCGCCATCGGGGTGTCGTTCTTCGTTTTCCATGTCGCCTATGGCATGGGCCGGCGCACCATCGACGTGCTGGTCGACGCCGCCCCCGAAGGCATCGCCGAACGGGTGCAGGAGGTGGCCGCCGCCGTCGACGGCGTGGCCCGCGTCGAGCATGTGCGGGCGCGCCCCGCCGGCAGCGTGGTGTTCATCGAGGTATTGATCCGCGTCAGCCGGGCTATGCTGTTGGACCGCGCGCAGGAGGTCTGCGACGCCGTGACGGCGGCGGTGATCGCCCGCATCCCCGAAGCCAATTGCTTCGTCAAGGCCGAGCCGCTGGCGCTCGACGACGAATCGATCATCGACACCGTGCGCCTGACGGCGGCCCGCCTCAACGTGATGATCCACGATCTTGGCGTGCATGCCCTGGGCGAACGCAAGCATGTCAGCTTCGACATCGAGGTGGACGAGGTGATGAACATCGCCGACGCCCACGAAATCGCAACGAGCATCGAAGACGCCATCCGCGCCGAACTGGGCGACGACGTCCAGGTCGACACCCATATCGACCCGCGCCGCTTCGGCGTGGTGGTGGGGACTCCGGTGGCCGAGGAAGCCCGTCAGCGCTGCGAGGATGAGATCATCACCTTGGCCCGCAGTGTGCGCGGCGTGCGCGACGTTCATAAGGTTTGGGTGCAGGAAGGCGACGAGGGCATGTACGTTTCGCTGCACTGCCTGTTCTCG
>DATGZW010000489.1:0-5494 GCA_035297005.1 Patescibacteria group bacterium | reverse complement strand
GGCAGCCTGATGTCCGCCGTCGCCGACAGCGGCGAGGTCAAGGTCGAGGGCCAGTTCGTTGGCCGCCTGGACGGCTTCCGCTTCCAGGCCGACCACACCGATGGCGTCAACGCCGCCCGCGCCGTCGCCTCCGCCGCGCAGCGGGCGCTGAAACAGGAAATCACCAGCCGCGTCACCCAGGTTGCCGCCGAACCCGACGAAGCCTTTAGCCTGGATGACGGCGGCGTCATTCTGTGGCGTGGGGCCGCCGTCGCCCGCCTGATCGCCGGCCCCGAGGTGCTGCGCCCCGCCGTCGAACTGCTGCCCTCGGACCTGATCGAAACGGCGGCGCGCGATTCGCTGCACCGCCGCTTGACGGCGTGGCTGAGCGGCTTCATCGGTCACGCTTTGGCGGCTCTGTTCACCGCCCGCGAAGCGCCCTTGTCGGGAGCGGCGCGCGGGCTGGTGTTTCAGTTGGGCGAAGCGCTCGGCTCGCTGCCGCGCATCGGCGCCGCGCAACAGGTGGCGGCGCTGTCCGATGCCGACCGCAAGGCGCTGGCCCGCCTCGGCATCCGCCTAGGTGTTGAAAGCGTGTTTCTGCCGGTGCTGCTGAAGCCGGCGGCGCAGCGCCTGCGCGGCTTGTTGTGGACCACCAGCCACGGTGTGCCGCCGCTGCCGATCCCGCCACCCGGACGCATCTCGCTGGTGCCGCCCGAAGGAGTGCCGCCCGGCTATTACGACGCCATCGGCTATCGCCTGCTGGCTGGCCGCGCCCTGCGCGTCGACATGCTGGAACGCTTCGCCGCCGAGGCCCGACATCTCGCCCGCCATGCCCCCTTCATCGCCCCGCCGGCTCTGCTGGGACTGGTCAGCGCCCCACCCGCCGAGGCCCGCGCCATGCTGGAAGCCTTGGGCTATCGCGCCACACCCGGCGAGACCGGCCTGACCTATCGCCCGATCCGCAAGCGCCCGACGCCCTCTCACGCACCGCGCACCGCCTCCACCCTCGACGCTGCCGGACCCTTTGCCGCGCTTCGGCGGCTGACCCCGGCGTGACCGCCGATGCCGCCCGCCTTGCGCCTGGACAAGTGGCTATGGTTCGCCCGGCTGTGCAAAACCCGCAGCCTGGCCCAGGCGTTGATCGACAGCGGCGCGGTGCGGGTGAACGGTGCCCCGGCATTCAAATCCAGCACAATTTTGCGCCCCGGCGACGAGGTTCTCGTTCCCCAAGGGCGCAGCTGGCGGCGAGTGCGGGTGGTGGATTCCGGCAAACGGCGCGGCCCCGCCAGCGAGGCCCAACGCCTGTATGATGAGTTGTCGCCCCCCGCCATCAGCCCCGATGGCGAGTTGACCTTCCCCTGATGCGTCGCCATATGAGGGGGCGCAAAATCCTTCGGCCCAGGGGTTGTTCGGCAGGCTGGGCTGTGCTAGGGAAAGCCCCATGATCGAGCATCTGAAATCCCTGCTGTTCGGAGACGACGCCTCCACCGGAACCGCTCTCGACGAGGTGCGGCTCGCCGCTGCCGCCTTGATGGTCGAAGCGGCGATGATGGACGGCTGCATGGATGAGCGGGAACGGGCGCATATCGGCCTATTACTGCGGGACCGCTTCGAACTGCCAGGCAACCAGGCCGAGGCGCTGCTGGAGCGCGCTGTCGCCCTGCAGGAAGATTCGATCCAGCTGTTCCCGCTGACCAAGACCATCGTCGATGCTTATTCCATTCCCCAACGCATCGAAGTGATCGAAATGCTGTGGGAAGTCGCCTATGCCGACGGGCAGCTGCACGATTACGAGTCTAATCTGGTGCGTCGCATCGCCGGCCTGCTTTATGTTCCCGACCACGAAAGCGGCACCGCCCGCCGTCGCGCCATGGCCAAGCTTGGCCTGTCCGACGATCCTCTGGTCTGACCCCTCACACCTGCCCTTACGGAGACCACCATGGCTTACGTCGTTACGGAAAATTGCATCAAGTGCAAGTACATGGACTGCGTGGAGGTGTGTCCGGTCGATTGCTTCTATGAGGGCGAGAACTTCCTCGTCATCAACCCCGACGAATGCATCGATTGCGGCGTCTGCGAACCGGAATGCCCGGCCGAGGCCATCGTTCCCGACAGCGAACCCCGCGCGTCCGACTGGGCCGAGACCAACCGCAAATATGCCGGCGAATGGCCCAACATCACCCGCAAGGGCGAACAGCCCGCCGATGCCGACGCGTGGAAGAACAAGGCCGACAAAGCCAAGCTGCTGAGCCCCAACCCGGCCAAGCGCTAACCTTTTCCAGCCTGTTTCGCCGTTTTTTGACGAGGCCCTGCCGCCACTGCGCGGCGGGGTCTCGCGCTTTTGGATTAGAGCGCATTCGAGGCAGATTTGTTCTGTTCTTAATAACCGCGCTATGATATAAAAAACACTCCGCCGAGCTAGGTTTGGCGGTCAGCAGACGCCTTGGCAGCGGCCTGCGCAATTGGGCTCTTCGCCCCACACGGTAAGTCTAGAAGTTCCGAATCGACCGCTTAGGCGGAACGATGCGCGGTGGTTATTGCCGCGCCTGATCTGAACTCGGCCTTTTTGAGGGATATACGTAAACATGCTGGACGATTCGTTTTCCGAGGGCGATTACGTGGTCTACCCAACCCACGGCGTCGGCAAGGTGGCGGCCATCGAGCTGCAGCGCATCGCGGGCCATGAGCTCGAACTGTTCGTCATTACCTTCGACCGCGACCGCATGACCCTGCGGGTACCCGTGCCGAAGGCGAAAAAGTCCGGGTTACGCAAGCTGTCGTCCCGCACCGTCATGGAAACCGCGCTGGGCACCTTGCGCGGCCGTGCCAAGGTCAAGCGCGCCATGTGGAGCCGTCGCGCTCAGGAGTATGAGGCCAAGATCAATTCTGGCGATCCGGTGTCGATCGCCGAAGTGGTGCGCGACCTGCACCGCAACGCCAATCAGCCCGACCAGTCCTACAGCGAACGCCAGATTTACGAGGCCGCGCTGGAACGTTTGGCCAGTGAATTGGCCGCCGTCGAAGCGATCGAACCCGAGCAAGCCACGCAAAAGCTGGAAATGTTGCTCGACGCCGCTTAAGGTAAAGGCGGGGGCGGTGTGATTTCACATCGCCCCCGTGAACCTTGGGGGAGGTCACTACTAGGTGTCAATGTCCGAGCCAAGCATCTTCGCGACCCTAAGGGGCGAGTCGCGCATCTGGGCTGTTGCCGCGATTCATGGCGACGTCGGTCGGCTTGCGGCCTTGCATCGGCAGATCGCGCATTTCTTCCAGCCCGGCGACCAGATCGTCTATCTGGGCAATTATTCCGGCCACGGCACCCTGGTGCGCGAAACCATCGACGAGTTGCTGCTGTTTCGCCGCTCGATCCTGGCGCGTCCCGATGTCGATTGCTCCGATATCGTCTTCCTGCGCGGCGCTCAGGAAGAGATGTGGCAAAAGCTGCTGCAGCTGCAATTCGCCCCCAATCCAACGCAGGTGCTGCAATGGATGGTCGGGCAAGGCATCGCGCCAACCATCGAAGCCTATGGCGCCCGCGTCGAAGAAGCCATCCTGTCGGCCCGCGACGGCATCGTCTCGCTGACCCGCTGGACCGGCCAATTGCGCCAGAACATCCGCAATTACGATGGCCACACCGCACTGATGAGCGTGCTGCGCCACGCCGCCTTCACCGACAGCGGCACCTTGCTGTTCGTGCATGCCGGCATCGACCCGCAACGCCCGCTTTCGGCACAAAGCGATAGCTTCTGGTGGGCGGGATCGAGCTTTGCCACCCTCGACGAGCCCTATAACGGCTATCGCCGCATTGTCCGCGGCTTCGACCGCCGGCACGGCGGCGTGCAGGAAACCGACTTCACCGTCACCCTGGATGCCGGTTGCGGCTTCGACGGCGAGTTGCTGGCCGGCTGCTTCGCCCCCAATGGCGAATTGACGCAAATCCTTTCGGCCTGATCCCACCGACGCGCGGCCTTGCCGCCTTGATGAGCATGGGTGACATGATCCGACGTCGCCTTTTCGCCGCCGTTCTGTGGCTAGTCGCCGCCCCCCCGCCGGTCCAGGCCGCCGAGCCGCTGGCGGGACTGACTCCGCTGGGACCGGCGCTTCAAGCGACGCTCGGCGACAGCGGCGACCTGATCCTGGCCGATGGCCGGCGGCTGCATCTGGCCGGTATCGAATTGCCCCACCGTCCCCTTGGCGAGCGCTCGGCCAAGCCGTGGCCGCTGGCAGTGCAAGCCCGCCGGCTGCTGGCGGAGCTGACCATTGGACCGCTGACGTTTTACCCCGATGGCCCCGACACTGACCGCTATGGCCGCTGGCCTGTGCAAGCAGTCACCGGCGACGGTCACTGGCTGCAAGGTGAGTTATTGCGCCAAGGCCTGGCCCGCGTCGCCACCACGCCGGATAGCCGCGCCGCCGCCCTGCCGCTGCTCGCCGCCGAAGCTCCGGCACGTGACGCCAAGCTGGGTCTGTGGGCAGAACGCGAAACCGCCTTGCGCGACCCCGGCCAGATGCTGCACTGGCTCGACAGCGTGCAGGTGGCCGAGGGCCGGGTGAGTTCGGCGGCGCTGGTCAAAGGAGCCGTCTATCTGAATTTCGGCGAGGACTGGCATCGCATGCTGGCGGTGCGCATTGCCAAACCGCTGCTGGCGCAAACCACCCTTGACCCGCTACGCTGGAGCGGCCATCGCCTGCGCGTGCGCGGCTGGGTCGGCAAAGGCATTGGACCGCTGATCGAGGTCAGCCACATGGAACAAATCGAAGTGCTCGACGGAGACCCGCCATGACCGGCGACCTGCAAGGATTGGACACGCTGTATCCCCCGATCGAGCCGTTCCGCCATGGCTGGCTGGCGGTCGGCGGGCCGCATCGGCTGTATTGGGAGGAATCCGGCAATCCCCTGGGCGTGCCGGTGGTGTTCCTGCATGGCGGACCGGGAGCCGGCTGCGCCCCAGTGCATCGCCGCTTTTTCGACCCCGCGCATTACCGCATCGTGCTGTTCGACCAGCGCGGCGCCGGCCGCTCGGTGCCCTATGCCGAGATCGAGGACAACACCACCGCCCATCTGGTCGAGGACATCGAGACCCTGCGCCGCTTCCTTGGCATCGAACGCTGGCTGGTCTTCGGCGGCTCATGGGGCAGTACCCTGGCCTTGGCCTATGGGCAGACCCACACCGACCGCTGCCTGGGCTTCGTCCTGCGCGGCATCTTCCTGTTCCGCCCGCAAGAGGTCACCTGGTTCCTGCACGGCATGGGCACCGTGTTCCCGGAAGCCGCCCGCGCCTTTCGCGAGACCTTGCCCGATGGCGAACGCGTGGCGCTGCTGGCCGCCTATTATCGCCGTCTGACCAATCCCGACCCTGCCGTACACCGCCCCGCCGCGCAAGCTTGGTGTGGCTATGAGGAAGCCTGTTCGCGCCTGCTTCCCGAACCGCAAAACGGTAAATCCGGCGCGTGCAGCATCGCCATGGCCCGCATCGAAGCGCATTACATGAGCCATGACGGTTTCCTTCAGCCC
>DATGZW010000488.1:0-6238 GCA_035297005.1 Patescibacteria group bacterium | reverse complement strand
TTGCAGCAGCCGCAACATGCGGGCGGGCGAGGCGAGGTCGGCCTCGATTTCGCTCAGTGAGCGCTCCTGCGCGCCGGTCAGGGCGAAGGGCAGAGCGTCGCGGATGCGCCGGCGCAACTGGCCGTCGCCGATGGTGACGCGCCCGGCCAGTTTGCGCAGCGACAGGCGCACCATGGCCAGGGCCAATTGGTTGGACAGCATCTCGTCATAGGCCAGCCGCGAGCGGGCGATGCTCTCTGGGGCCAGTTCGGCGCTGCTCTGAGGTGCATGCAGTCGCTTCAGCGCCTCGTGCCAGGATGGCCAGCGGTGATGGGCCAGAACGGTGGATTCGATCCATTCCGGCAGATTCGGCGCGCGTTCGACCGCGCCGCGCACAGCCTTGACCATGACCTTCGACGCCAGGCCAGCGGTCAGCGGATAGACCGGCTCGATGGTCATCACCTCGGCGATCTTGTCGACCGGCACCACATGGTCGGGATGGGTGATCTGGAACTCGTTGTTGAAATGCTCGACGGTGCCGCTGACGATGCGCTCGGATCCCACCGGCAACAGCTTTTCCAGCCAGTCGCGCTTGGCGTGGAAGAACACCAGGGTCAGAAACCCGCTGTCGTCCGAGCACAGAACCCGATAGGGCCGCCGCGCCGAATCCGAGGGGTGGTGTTGATCGACCCGGACCCGCAACGTCGTCACCGCGCCATCGGGAGCCTCGGCCACCTTGCGCATGACGCGGCGGTCGATCAGCGCATAGGGCAGGTGCCACAGCAGATCCACCACATGCGGACCGGCGACCCTTTCGATCAAGGGGGCCAAGCGGGGACCGACACCGGGAAGCGAGGTGATCGGCGCGAATAAGGGGTACAGAGATTCGGGACGCATGAACGAGAAGACACCGCGATGGGCTGACAGGGACGGACAAAGCCTTTATATCCTAGGTGACCGTATTCGCGATGCAAAGTCGGAGCCAATGGACGCCAGCCGTAAACGCCTGCTTTTCCGTGCCCGCCATATGGGCACCAACGAAAACGATATCTTTTTCGGTGGCTTCGCCGAAGAGAATTTACCCACGCTTTCCAACGAACAATGCCTCGCCTTTGAGAAATTGATGGAGGTTAACGACCCCGATCTGTTCATGTGGGTGACGGGCGCCAAGCCGGTGCCGGCCGAGCATGACAGCGATGTGATGCGCCTGCTGCGCTCTTTCACACTGGCCCAAGCACGCCGGTGAAGGACCGTCTTCTCCAGATCCTGGACCGCCCTGGCCGCACCACCGTCGCCGGAGTGCCCGAGGGTTTCGACGCGCTGGTGCTGGCCCGCTTGGCCAAGCATGGCGGCGAGGTGCTGCATGTGGCGCGCGATGATGCCCGCTTGGCCCGCATCGCCGAGGCGCTGAGTTTCTTCGCCCCCGATGTCGAAGTTCTGGAGTTTCCTGCCTGGGACTGCGTGCCTTATGACCGCGTCTCGCCGAATGTCGAGATCGTCGCCAAGCGCATCGACACCCTATCGCGTCTGGCTGCGCCGCGCGGACCCAAGCCGGCGCCGCGCATCGTTTTGGCGACGGTGGGCGCGGTGTTGCAGCGGGTGCCCGCCCCCGACGTCTTCGGCAAGGCCTGTTTCGCCGTCGCCGTCGGCGGCAAGCTCGATCTAGAGGCATTGCAGGTCTATCTGAGCCGCAATGGCTATTCCCGCGCCGACACGGTGATGGAACCGGGCGAATACGCCCTGCGCGGCGGCATCGTCGATGTTTACCCGCCGGGGGCCGAGGAGCCGTTGCGCCTGGACCTGTTCGGCGACGACGTCGACCAGATCCGCGCCTTCGACCCGATGACCCAGCGCTCCACCGGCAAGCTGCAAAAGTTCGAGCTGCATCCGGCCAGCGAAGTCAGTCTCGACGACGCCTCGATCCAGCGTTTCCGCACCAATTACAGAGAGTTATTCGGCCCGGTGACCGGCGAGGATCCGCTGTACGAGGCGGTGTCGTCCGGGGTCAAGTTCGGCGGCATGGAACATTGGCTGCCGTTGTTCCATGACGGCATGGACACCCTGTTCGCCTTCGTGCCCGACGCCGTGGTGACCTTGGATCATCAGGTCGAGGAAGCCAAGGAAGCCCGCTTCGACTTGGTGCGCGAATATTTCGACGCCCGCGTCAGCATCCGCAAGCAGGGCATCACTGAAGCCGGTATGATCTATAACCCGGTGCCGCCGGGCATGCTGCATATTGAACGCGACGAATGGGCGCGGCTGCTGGCCTCGCGCCCGGTGGCGGCATTCTGGCCGTTCGCCGCCGTTGAAGGCGCTGCCGACACCATCGATGCCGGTGGGCGTCCAGGGCGCGATTTCGCCGATTTGCGGGCTCAGCCGGGCGTCAACGTCTATGACGCTGTCGGCCAGCATGTCGCCGCCGAAGCCAAATCCGGCCGCCGTGTGCTGGTCGCCGCCTGGAGCGCTGGATCCGCCGACCGCTTGGGCGGGGTGTTGCGCGAACATGGGGCCAAGCTCGACAATGTCGAGGGCTGGGTGGCGGCGCAGGCAGTGCCTGCGGGCAAGGCCTGCCTGAGTGTGCTGTGTCTGGAGCATGGCTTCGTCACCCCCGATCTGGCGGTAGTCTGCGAGCAGGACATCCTGGGTGACCGTCTGGTTCGCCCAACCAGAAAACGCAGGCGGGCTGAACAGTTCCTGGTCGAAGCATCCAATCTGGGTGAAGGCGATCTGGTGGTCCATGTCGAGCATGGCATCGGCCGCTATGACGGGCTGGTGACGCTGGAAGTCGCCGGAGCGCCGCATGACTGCTTGCGGGTTGTCTATGACGGCGGTGACAAGCTGTTCGTGCCGGTCGAGAACATCGATGTGCTCAGCCGCTACGGCTCGGAGAACGCCGGCACCCAGTTGGACAAGCTGGGCGGGGCGGCGTGGCAGTCGCGCAAGGCCAAGCTGAAGAAGCGCATCCGTGACATGGCCGAGCAGTTGATCGGCATCGCCGCGCAACGCCAGTTGAAAACGGCGGAAAGTCTGATCCCCGCCGAAGGGCTGTACGACGAGTTCTGCGCCCGCTTCCCCTATGCCGAGACTGAGGACCAGTTGCGCGCCATCGCCGACATCATCGGCGATTTGGGCTCGGGCAAGCCGATGGACCGGTTGATTTGCGGCGATGTCGGCTTCGGCAAGACCGAGGTGGCGTTGCGCGCCGCCTTCGTCGCGGTGATGGCAGGCAAACAGGTCGCGGTGGTGGTGCCGACCACGCTGCTGGCCCGCCAGCATTACCGTACCTTCGTCGAGCGTTTCGCCGGGCTGCCGGTGCGCATCGCCCAATTGTCGCGGCTGGTAACGACCAAGCAGGCGAGCCTATCCAAGAAGGAATTGGGTGAGGGGCTGGTCGATATCGTCGTCGGAACCCATGCGGTGCTGGCCAAGGGCATGGCCTTCCGCGATCTGGGCCTGTTGATCGTCGATGAGGAACAGCATTTCGGCGTCGCCCACAAAGAACGGCTCAAGGCCTTGCGCGCCGATGTGCATGTGCTGACCCTGACCGCCACGCCGATCCCGCGCACCCTGCAATTGGCCCTGACCGGCGTGCGCGAAATGAGCATCATCGCCACTCCGCCGGTCGACCGCTTAGCCGTGCGCACCTTCGTCCTGCCGTTCGATGGCGTGGTCATCCGCGAGGCGATCCTGCGCGAACGCTATCGCGGCGGCCAGATCTTCTATGTCTGCCCGCGTCTGGCCGACATGGACCGGGTCATCGAGCGCCTGCGCCATCTGGTGCCGGAAGTCCGCACCGCCATTGCCCATGGCCGCATGACTCCGACCGAGTTGGAAGAGGTGATGACCGCTTTCGCCGATGGGGCTTACGACGCTTTGCTGTCCACCAACATCATCGAAAGCGGCCTGGACATGCCGAGCGTCAACACCATCATCATCCACCGCGCCGACATGTTCGGTCTGTCGCAGCTTTACCAATTGCGTGGCCGCGTCGGGCGCGGCAAGGCGCGCGGCTATGCCTATCTGACCCTGCCGCCCAGTCAGACGTTGTCGAAGACCGCCGAGAAGCGGCTTCAGGTCATGCAGACCCTCGATACCCTGGGGGCCGGCTTCACCCTAGCCAGCCATGATCTGGACATTCGCGGCGCCGGCAACCTGTTGGGCGACGAGCAATCCGGCCATATCAAGGAAGTCGGCATCGAGCTGTACCAGACCTTGATCGAAGAAGCCGTCGCCGCCGCACGCGGCGGGGTGCAGGACGAAATCGCCGCCGAGTGGTCGCCACAAATCGGCCTGGGCATGCCGGTGCTGATCCCCGAATCCTATGTGAAGGATCTGTCGGTGCGCTTGGCGCTGTATCGCCGCATCGGCACCCTGACCAGTCGCGCCGAGATCGAAGGCTTGGCCGCGGAATTGATCGACCGCTTCGGCAAACTGCCGCAAGAGGTTGAAAACCTGTTGGAAATCGTCGCCATCAAGGTGCTGTGCAAACAGGCCGGGGTGGAAAAAGTCGATGCCGGCCCCAAGGGCGCGGTGCTGACCTTCCGCAACAACAGCTTCGTCAATCCGGTCGGGCTGGTAAAGTTTATCAGCCAGCAACTGGGTTCGGTCAAACTGCGCCCCGACCATAAGCTGGTGTTCCAACGCGCCTGGGACGACGGCGCCATGCGGGTCAAGGGCGTGCAGACCTTGATGCAAGGGTTGGTGAAGCTGGTGGAGGCGGTTTAGGCGAAGAGACGCGGGTTCAATCCTCGTCCACTTCCAGAGGTCGCCAGCCGCCGGGGCCGAAGGCTTCCAGCGGAGCGAAGCGGGCTTTGTAGGACATCTTGTTGCTCTCGGCGATCCAATAGCCAAGATAGACGTAAGGAAGGCCGAGCCGGCGGGCTTCGGCGACCAGCCACAGGATCATATAGCTGCCCAGGCTGGCCTCGGTCATTTCTGGATCGTAGAAGCTGTATACCGCCGATAAGCCGTCGCTCATGCGGTCGGTCAGCACCACGGCGCGCAGGGTGTTGTCGGGGGTGCGGTACTCGACCAGGAAGGTCTCGATGGGGCTATCCTCGATCATCGAGCGGTAGTCGTAGAACCCCATCAAGGCCATGTCGCCGCCGGAGTGGCGGGATTCCTGGTAACGGGCGAACAGCCGGTATTGCTCGGCGGTGGCGCGGGCGTTGACCTCGCGGGCGAGCAATCCGGCATTGTGCTTCATCACGCGGCGCAGGGTGCGCTTGGGGTGGAAATCATCGACGACAATGCGTACCGGCACACAGGCATTGCAGCCGGGACAGGCCGGGGTATAGGCGATCGAATGGCTGCGGCGAAATCCCGCGCGCGACAGGGCTTCATGCAGCATTTCAGCGTCGGGGCCGGACAATTCGGTCACGATCTTCCGTTCCAGCCGCCCGGCGATATAAGGGCAGGGCAGGGGCGCCGTCGTGAAGAAGAAATGCGGACGCTTCAGCGGAATATGGTCCATGGTCCCGGCTCGTCTCCCAGGTTGAGCCCGCGCGGGGTGCCCCGCTCTGCTTTCCAATATGGTACAGTCGCTCCCCGCGCACCAGCGGCCACGGCGGCGAGGCGGCGGTCAGCCCCCTATTTTGCGTAGAATGATCGTTCCGGCCAGAAGGTCATGCAGAGCGCGGCGCTGCGGGTTGAACAGCGCGACCAGCAACAGCAATCCGCCAAAGAACGCCAGCGTCGCATAGAAGCCGGCGGTTTGCACCAGGGCTTGCGCCAGACTGGGCGGACCGTCGGTGATGCTCCATACCTTTAGGCCAAAAACCCGCATGCCGATGGTCGCCGCTGCGGGGCTGCCGATCTGTAGTCCGTGATATAGCAACGGCAGCGCCACCAGGAACGGGGCAAGGAGAAAGTGCAGCGGCCATAACAGGCCGAGTGTCGCCAGCGTCAGCAGCCACAAGGTCAGCGTGACGCCCCCGCCGATGGTGGCGATGATCAGCACATCCACGGCATAGGCCAACATGCGCAACAGGGTGATGTCGCGATAGGCCTGAGCCTGGATCAGGGGATCGGGCGGCCAGCCGCCAAGAGGTGCGGGCGACAGGACAAGATCGGGTGGCGGCATCAATCAGGCTCCGGGCCGCCTTGGTGCGGGGCGGCGGTCAGCGTTTGGGCTTGCCTTCCGCCGGCTTGGGCGGCGGCGGCGCGGCGGATGCCGGGGCGGGCGGCAGTTTGTCGCTTACTTTCAAAGACGCCGGCAATTGCCCCGACTTGGCGGCATCGGGCGTCACCTCCACGGTTG
>DATGZW010000487.1:0-4038 GCA_035297005.1 Patescibacteria group bacterium | reverse complement strand
CGTCATGCCAACTGGCCCAGCCCGAGCCGAGGCTGAGCAGGGCGGCGTTGACCCGCTCGGTCAGATAATTCCTCACCGCCGGCGAGGCCCCGGCGCTGTCGGGCCCCTGATAGAAATAGCCGGCGAGCAAAGAGCCGTCCTTGCCCTGGACAATGCCGTCATCGACCAGGGCCGCCCAATTCAACAGATCGGCCATGCCGGCGGCTTTGTTGCGAAACACCTGCAGTCCCAGCATCGGCTACTCCCGGCAGAAGGGCCGCGAGCGCGGCGGATAATAACGGCGGTATTGCAGATGCCGCAGATAGACCTTGGACATCTGCGGATCGGCCTTGGCCATCATCCGCAGCGCGGCGACGAAGAAGGCCCAGACGCCGATCGACACCAGGATGGCCGGGACGTTCAACGCCGACACCGCCAGCCCGCCGGCCACCACCGCCGTGGTCAGCACCAGTTCCCGCTCGCCGCCGAGGACCAGATTGGGCCGGTGCAGCGCCCGGTGAAATGCGGTCTGGCGCAAGCCAGTCATGACACCACCGCCGCCGTGGCGAACAGGGTGGACAGCACATTGGTGGCCAGCACCAGCAGGGCGATGACCAGCACCAGCATGACGCTGCGCCGCATGAACTCGCTGATTTCGCCGCCCCAGATCAGCAAGGCGCCGCAGACGATGATGCCCAGCAGCGAGATGGCGAAGGCCACCGGCCCCTTGATCGAATTGGACAAGGTGGTCAGCGGCGCCTCCCACGGCAGGCCGGGCCCGCCGGCGGCCGAGGCCAGCGCCGGATCGGTCGCGGCGACCATCAGGACGGCCACGACGGCGGCGAGCAGAAGCGGTTTCAGGAACGGATGGTGGATCATGGATGAAAATCCTCGCGGCTCAGGCAATAGTCCGGCCCGGCGTGACCCTGCACGGTCACGACCTCGGTGATGCGGCGCCCCGTCGGGGTCTTGGCGATGACGACGATCAGATCGACCGCCTCGCCGATCAGCGCCGGCATGGGAGTCGGCGACACCTCGGCGATCAACTGTTCCAGACGGATCAGCCCGGCGCGGGCATCGTTGGCATGCACGGTGGCGACGCCGCCGGGATGGCCGGTGTTCCAGGCTTTCAGCAGGGCCAGGGCCTCCGGCCCGCGCACCTCGCCGATGCAGATGCGGTCGGGGCGCAGCCGCATCGTCGCCTTCAGCAGCCGGGTCATGTCGACGCCCTCGACGGCGCGCAGCATGACCTTGTTGGCGGCGCGGCACTGGATTTCGGCGGTGTCCTCGATGATGACGAGGCGATGCTCGGGGGAGGCGAGGCGGATTTCCTCGATCACCGCATTGGCGAAGGTGGTCTTGCCGGTCGAGGTGCCGCCGACCACCAGGATGTTGTGCCGCTCCGCCACCGCGCGCCGCACCCGATCCCGCTGCGGCGCGCTCATCACCCCTTGCGTGACGTAATCATCCAGGGAAAACACCGCCAGCGCCTTGCGGCGGATGGTGAAGGTGGGCGCCGCCACCACCGGGGTGAGCAGCGCCTCGAAGCGCGAGCCGTCGAGCGGCAATTCGCATTCGAGGATCGGGTTGTCGCGGGTGATTTCGGTGCGCAGCGTCGAGGCCACCGTCGCCATCAGCGATTCGGCCTGCGCCGCCGGCATGCTGCCGCAGCGGTCCATGCCGGCCCCCAGACGCTCCACCCACAACGCCCCGTCGGCGTTGAGCATGATCTCGATGACGGCGGGATCGTCCAGCCAGCCGCAAATCTGCGGTCCCAATTCGCGGCGGAGCTTCTCCTCGATGCGACCGGTCTGTTCGGCACGGCGCGCGGCCACGCCTTGGGCATGCGAGGGAGCTGTCATTCATTCGACCGGGTTGTTTATTCACCTGCCCGGCATGTGGCTATTACGGCGGCCGTTTCCATGCCTGAATTGTGGAATAGGAGAGTGCGCCGATCTCGATGGGGTTAGGAGCAAGGGATTATGCGGCGCCGATATCCATCTGCCCGTTCACCATAGCTATTTTCGGTTGCGACACCAGTCTTCTATCTCGTCGACTAGGGCGGACACCTCGGCCCAGCCTTGTTGCAGATCGGCGTCCTCAGGGGCGCTGGGGAGGCCGCCGCCTGGGCGGGGATAGCGTAGCGCCGTGGCATAGCTGGTAAAATCGTCGAAGGCCATCAGATCGGCCCGCCACAGATGATCCGCGGGCAACAAAGCCGCCAGAGCGCCCAATTGATGATGGCTGGTGGGGAAGAGAATACCTTCCGCCGTGAGGACCGCCTTCAACAGCTTCTCCGCCGCCTGTTCGATGGAAAAAGCGGCGTGACGCGGATGCTCGCCCATCAACTTCTTGGCGACGACGAGGTCTTCCTTGGCCAGGGCGATGTACGAGGCGATATGTCCGGCGCTCATGCCGCCATCTGACGCCGCAAAGCGCGGTCCTGATAAAGCAGACGCCCCTCGGCCGTCGCCCGGTTGACCAGGCTGCCGGTGAGATCCCGATCCCGCAGAAAATCGGTCCAGGTACAGGGCACGACATCGAAGGGCAAGCCACAGGCCACCACTGGCGCGGCGACCGCGTGATGGCTATAGGCGCCCTCCGCCAAGCCATCCGGCAGGACCACCAGCAGGTCAAAATCACTGTCGATGCGCGCATCCTGCCGGGCACGACTGCCAAACAGCCAGACCATGCGCGGCCGCAACGCCACCACCAAGCGATCCCGCAAAAAGGCAATGGCCGCCGCTTCATCGCGAAACGGTCCCACTGAACGGGCACCGATGTCGGCCAACAGAAGCCGCAATTCGGCCTCTTTGCCCTGGCGCAGAAGATCGGCCACGGCTTGCAGCACCTGCCGGTGTTCCGGTTGGGCGCGAATGGATTGAACGGGCAAGGCCATGGGGAAAGGGTCCATGTATTACGGAGATGGCAATAATGTAATACGCTGGCGATGACAATTCAAGGCTGCCGGACCTCGACGGGCAGCCGGTGCCAACACCCTTCGAACCATCGGCGCAGTCGGCATGACTTGCATTTTCGTGAGATGAAAGAAGTCTGCGGGCGCGCATCTCCGCCCAAGGCCGCGAACCGCGTCGGCCGTCGCAAGGCGCCAAGGATGATGGTCCATGATCGGCGTATCGCCCCTCTCGCCTTCGCAGGAACTCTCAGTGCCCGCCGCGCACCACCGCCATCCTCACCGGCGCCGTCAGCACGCCGACGATCCCCAGCGCGATGGCGCCGCTAAGGGCGGCGGCGATCATGGCCCAATGCCGGGCGCGTGCGGGTTGGGCAGGCCGCTGGCGGTGTGGAACAAGTGGTGGAAATATAACGTATTGGCCTCAAGCCATCGATTGCGGCTCGCATCGGCGCGGCCCGTCCGCCATGGGTTATAACAGGACCAGGGCTTCCCGGACAGATGCCACTGAATGGCCATTACATTCTCCTTGCCACTAACTATGGTTGTGATATTGGGGCAGAGGGTGCTCTATCACTTATCCGAGAAAATATGATGCCGGAGGCGTCGATGCGTTTCCTTAAAATCCTTCAAATTCTCCCAGTAGCAGCACTTGTTACGGCGTGTATGAGCGAGAATGAACTGCGTTCCGGTACCGATTTTTTGACTGGATATAGCACTGCTGCACCCCTTCAATCCGCAGCAGAACAAGCCAATAAACCGCTCACTCCGGATGAGGCATTGGAAATTGAACCAAGTCTTCACTTTCCAATTAAAATCGGGCTGGCCCGTATAGAAGGCAGTTGGCTGATGCCGATACCGGCAGAGGAATACAAGTTGTGGGCTGACTTGGCAAAAAAGTTGGGAGACCGCTATGGCCAGTTCGTCGTCATTGCCCCGGTGGGTAACGAAGTATACGAACATTCCGTTGATATTACACTTTGGCGAATGAAACCCCTCGAAAGGTAATTGCTCAGGTGGCTGGCGAAAACGGTTGCATGGGGACTCGGAATATGAGTCAACCTATGTATGAAACTGCCTCTCCGCTATCGCCTGAGCGACACCGAGAAGGACGCCTTGCTGACGGAGCAAGCGGCGCTGATCGA
>DATGZW010000486.1:0-6109 GCA_035297005.1 Patescibacteria group bacterium | reverse complement strand
CTGAAGTGGAGCCGGTTTCCCGGCCCCACCCTTTGCCCCTTAGTAGGCTGCGTGCGTTCCGGCCAGAACTAACAGCGCAACCATGAGGCCAAGTTTCAGGAACTTCACTACAACACCTCTTTCGTTTGTCATTGGGATGATCCCCGCTGACAAAGAGAGAATAGCAAACTGAGTTTGCTATATCAAGCTATTTGTTTACTGAGTTTGCATTATTTTCCGCCCGCAACCGACAGGTTCGCGGGCTTTTTGCTGGGTTCTGGGCACCGCTTGGATCAGGCGCCATTTCGCCGCAAGACAATCCCAACCTGCTGGCGGCTGAACGCCTTGCCGGTGAACGTCTTCTTGCCGGTGGCGTTGAGGAAGTCGGAGATCTGTTCCTGCGTCTTGCCATCCGAGGCCAGGGCGCGGATCGTCGGCAGCACCTCCTTGTCGCGCTCGGCCACCGATGCGGCGATGCCGGCGTTGATGGCCTCGCGCACATGAGACTTCTGCCGGCCGCGATAGCCGCCGAGCTTTTTCCCTTTCAGCCGGGCCGATTCCAGGCCGGCGACGGTTCGGGCGGAAATCACCTCACGTTCATGCTGGGCGATGGTGGCGAAGATGCCGAGGGTCAGCGTGTTCAGATCGGGGATGGCGACGCAGACGATCTTGACCTTTTCCCGGTCCAACTCGGCCTTCAGCGCGAAGATGAAGCCTGCATCACGGCTTAGGCGGTCCAGTTTGGAGAAGATCAGCGCCGCGCCACTGGCCTTGGCTGTGGCGATCGCGGCCAGCATCTGCGGCCGGTCGGCCCGCTTTCCCGATTCCTTTTCCGAGAACTCGGCAACCAGCGTGCCGCACTGCCCCTCGATGTAGCCCAGGACGTCGCGCCGCTGGGCGTCGATTCCATAATCCTGCCGCGCCGTGCTGGTGCGGTAATAGGCAACAAAGTCTGGCATCAATCACCAATATTCATGGTTATCACCGTTCCTTGATAAAGCGCAACATGCGCAATTCAGCAAAATAACGCGGATGGCACTAATAGTGTGCAGGAATCAGCGATTTTTGTCATTGATTTTGTGCGGTATTTCGCACATAAAAGTGTGCAGGGGAGACGCGCACTATTGTGTGCATGAAAGGGTGCAAAGTAGACGTGAAGAAGCCCACCCGAACATCCTACCCGGTCAACTTTCGGATCAACTTCAAGTCCGACCAAATGGAGAGGATTGAAGAGGCCGCCGGGATTTTAGGGCAGCCGAAGGCCGACGTCATTCGCGACGGCGCCGACAAGTGGGCGCGCCGCGTCATCGCGGACCATAAGAAGCCGCAAAAGAGTGTATAATCCCTCGCGCGCATGCGCGCTGCGCCCGTGCGCCCGGCATCGCTTCGTCAGCGCTTTGACCCACATAAAACATGTTTTGTCAATTGGCGACGTTCTGTAATTTGGCGAGGCGCTGCGGTTTTTAACGGTGGCAATACGAAACGTTATAACGTTGCAAAATCCAGGGGTGAACAATGCCGCCGTCCGCGAATACCCGGCGCCCGCCGACGCCCAAGACCAAGCCCGGCTCCATCGCATGGGACGAAGCCTTGACCGACGACGGGAATGGGTTCGCCGCCGCATTTTCGCGGGCGACGGCAATCCGAGGGGCAACGCAGAAATCGACGGCGGAAACCGCCAACCGCACGCGGCAGGCAGGTCGCATGGATCCTGTCGATTGGCAAGCCCGCAACGGCGCTGAAATCCAGGAGGGCGAGACGATGGCGGCCGGTGTCAGCCGCCGCGTCCGCCGCTCGCCGATTGAGGTGCTGCTGTCCCGCAAGGCGATCAACGCGGAACAGGCCAAGGCGGCCGCGACGCTGTATGAGGCCTACGCGCTCGGGGTTGTCGGCGTTCGCGACATTGACGACGGCGAGGTTGCTCCTGGAATTCGCGGGGCGGGCGGCTTGCAAGGCTATGCCGCCGAGCGCCTGGATGCGCTGGCGCGGTACCGTGAAGCGGTGGGATATATCGGCCGGCCGCTCGCCGCCGTCGTCGTTCCGGTGGTTTGCCGCGAGGAAACGATTGCCGAGGTGGCGATGCGGCGCGGCGAGATGCCGGCGGCAGTCGGCGGAATTCTCAAGGTCGGCCTGGAAATGCTGGCGATCCGTTACGGGCTCGTCAAGCCCGCCGATGCCACCGTTGACGACCTGGGGTTCGCCGGGATCGAGCGCGTTCGGTTCCGTGGCGCGGGAAGGGGGCGCGTCGTGCTGATCACCGACGACGGGGAGGAATTTGCGCCGGCGCGGTAGGATGGCGATGGAAGGGATGAGTCGAACGGAGAGCGGGGCCATGACTGTTAGAATAGGATGTTGCGTTCATATTATGAACGTGGCAGCATGAGCATAAGTTGTTATTCGTGCGTCTAGCGCGATGTCAAAATGCAAGAGGCGGAACCGAATGGAATCGGTCCGCCTCTTTTCGTTTTCAGATCACAGTGCCGCCCCACTGTGCGGCGGCGAGCGTTCCCGTCTCCCTCGCGCTCGCCGCCATCCCCCTATAGCCCGTGACCGATGGAGCCCCCGAGCCGGCAAGCAGTAGCCTTTGGTGAAAACCGCTTGGCAGGATGGAAGACCGGGACAGCCACCGGGCAATGTGGCGGCAGCCTCACCGGCAAAACCCGGCCGCTGGCCGGATATAGCCGCCACACCGATCAAGGAAAGCGCGCGCATGGCCGTCACGATCAGCGTCAAATCCGATGTGAAGGCGTTGCAGCGTGCGCTGACCGACTTTGCCAAGAAGCAAATTCCCTTCGCCACCGCAAACGCGCTGAACGCCGTCGCCAAGCGTGTGCAGGCTGCGGGAACGAAGCAAATCCTTCGGGTATTACCGACGGCCACGCCGTTCACCCAGAAGTCGGTCAAGGTCAGGGCGGCTCGCAAGAGCAACCTGACGGCCGTCGTCTACATGGGCGACATCACGGCGAGCTACCTGGAGCCGTTCGAGTTCGGCGGCAAGCATTCGCTCGGCACCAAGCGCGGGCTGCTGGTGCCGAAGAACGTCGCGGTTAACCAGTACGGCAACCTGGCCAAGAACAAACTGGAGACCCTCAAGGGGCGGCAAGACATATTCGTTGGAGCGGTCACCACCAAAGGCGGCGTCGTCAACGGTGTGTGGCAGCGCGTCACGGACACCTCGCGCGCCTCCCTGCTGAATGCCAAGGGAAAGCGCCTCAAGGGCCTCAATAGGGCTATGAAGGACAAGGATACCGGCAAGATGGTGGGCCATCTCAAGCTGTTGATCCGCTTCGAGGATGCATTGCCGGTCAAGCAGCGGCTCGGATATTTTGAGACGGCACGGTCCATCGTGGACAAGACGTTCAAGGGTGAGCTGGCTATGGGGCTGAGGAAGGCCATGGCATCAGCCCGGTGAGGAACTCCCACCCACCCCGTCATGGGTCCTTCCGGGGGCCTCTGCGGCACGGGGAATTGCGCGCCCCGATCAATCTCTAGGTATGGGGCATCGAAAGGGGTTCGCACCGATGGCACAGGGCATCTCGATCCGCGAGTTTGCGAGGCGCGAAGGATGCTCCGACACGCTGGTACGCAAAGCGCTGAAGTCCGCACATCTCAAGGCTTTTGATGACGGAACGCTCAACCCGGCGCTGATCGGAACCGGATGGCGCAAAGGCAACCGGCCGGCTGCGAACCATCAAGCCAAAAGTTCGCGGCCGAAAACGGTTCGCAGTTCGCGCAAACCAGCTCCTGTGCTCCGCGACGATGAGTCTCCGGCCGAAGCGGCTGAGCGCATCATCGCCACCACTGGCGCAACCATGGACCAAGCTGAAGCGGAGCGGGTCAAAGAGAACTATCTCGCCCTGCTGCGGCAACTCGAATACGACACCAAGTCGGGTGCCGTGGTCGAGGTTTCCCAGGTCGCCAAACTATTCGGGTCGGCCTGCGCCAGCGTGCGCACCAAGCTCCTCGCAATCCCCGCCGAGCAGGCACCGGACCTTCATCGCTGCAAAACGGTAGCGGAGGTGCAAGACGCGCTGGCTGGCATCATCACCGAGGCCCTTGAGGAATTGACCCGTGGATACGGAGACGGCGCCCCTGCGATATGAGTCCGGCTATACCGCCCTTGTCCGCGCGCTCGTCTCCGCCCTCCGGAAAAACCTGCAACCGCCACCCCGGCTGACCGTCAGCCAATGGGCCGAACGCTTCGCCGTTCTGAGCAAGGAGACCAGCGCCCAGACCGGCCGGTTCCGCGCCTACGCCTATCAGCCCGGCATCATGGATGCGGTGAGCGACCCGGCGACGACCCGGGTCACGGTGATGAAGTCGGCCCGCGTCGGCTACACCAAGATTCTCGACCACATCGTGGGTTACTACCTGCATCAAGACCCGTCACCCATCCTGGTGGTGCAGCCGCGCGTCGAGGATGCCGAGGATTACAGCAAGACCGAAATCGCGCCGATGCTGCGCGATACCCCGGTTTTGGCAGCCATTGCCGGCGACCCGAAGGCCAAGGACAGCGGAAACACGATCCTGAAAAAGACCCTGCTGAACGGGTCGTCAATCACGTTTGTGGGGGCCAACAGCCCCGGCGGCTTCCGCCGCATCACCACGCGGATCGTGCTGTTCGACGAAGTGGACGGCTACCCGAAGGCCGGTGCAGGCACCGAGGGCGATCAGGTTGCCCTGGGAACCAAGCGCAGCGAGACCTTCTGGAACCGCAAGATCGTGTTGGGCTCTACGCCGACGGTGAAGGGTGAAAGCCGGATCGAAAAGGCGTGGGAGGACAGCGACCAGCGCCGGTTCTTCGTTCCCTGCCCGCATTGCGGCAAGATGCAGCCCCTGGAATGGGGCGGACCCGACACGCCGTACGGCATCAAATGGGACAAGGACGAGCAGGGCCAGGGCATCCCCGAGACGGCACATTACGTCTGCCACGACGGCTGCGTCATCGACGAGGCCGACAAGCCGGCCATGATCGGTGCCGGCGAGTGGTGGGCAACCAAACCGTTCAAGGGCCATGCCGGCTTCCACATCTGGACCGGCTACAGCCTGAACGTCAACGCCGCTTGGCACTGCCTGGTGGCCGAGTGGCTGCGGGTGAAGGACGATCCGCTTCAGCGGCAGACCTTCATCAATCTGGTGCTGGGAGAACCCTATGAGGACCGCGGCGAAAAGGCGCTGAACGAAGCGCGCCTGGCCGCGCGAACCGAGGTATGGGCGGCCGAGGTGCCGGATGGCGTGGCGGTCGTCACCGTCGGCATCGATACCCAGGATTACCGCCTTGAGGCGGAGGTCGTCGGTTGGGGCCGCAATGAGGAATCGTGGTCGATTTGCCACGAGGTGTTCGAGGGTGACCCCGAGCAGCCGGAAATGTGGGAGCGCCTGGACGCCTTTCTCAAGCGCATCTGGCGCCGGGCCGACGGGCGCGGCTTCGAGGTCATGGCCGCTTGCATCGATTCTGGCGGCCACCACACGCAGGCCGTCTACAATTTCGCCAAAGCCCGGTTGGGCCGCAAGGTCTGGGCGATCAAGGGCGAATCGGCGGTCGGCGGCAAGCGGTCGCCGATCTGGCCGACCAAGCGCCCTAGTTCTCGGACCAAGGCCACCTTCCGGCCGGTCATGCTCGGCGTCAATGCCGCCAAGGACTCGGTGCGCGCCAGACTGCACCTGGATACCCCCGGCCCTGGCTACATGCATTTTCCGGCCGACCGGGACATCAACTATTTCGCCCAGATGGTGAGCGAGCGCAGCGTTCTGAAGGTCTCGGGCGGCCAGCGCTACCGGGTGTGGGAATTGCCGAACGGCCGCGCCAATGAGGCGCTGGACTGCCGGGTCTACGCCTATGCGGCATTGTGTGGACTGCTGCATCTGGGGCTGAAACTGAACAAGAAGGCCGACGCCGTTGAGGCGGGGAAGATCGCCGATCCGCCCCCGCCGGCCGTCGAAGCCGAAACGCCTGCAAATGCTGTGACGTCGGGACCGCCAGAGATTGGCGGTCCTGCCGTTTCCACCGCCGAAAAGCCACGCAAGTCACTGGCAAGCCGCTTGCGGCACTGACCGAAAAACGCAGCGCTGTGAAGCGCCGCCATCCCCAAGACGGACCCCTCCCGCTGTGAAGCGGCATATCCCTTAG
>DATGZW010000485.1:0-2889 GCA_035297005.1 Patescibacteria group bacterium | reverse complement strand
AAACCGTTCAGCCCGTCGATCGTGCGCATGCGGGTGCGCAACCATCTGGAGCTGAAGCGCCACCGCGATCTGTTGGCGGCGATGTCCAACCGCGACGGCCTGACCGGCATCGCCAACCGCCGCCGCTTCGACGACTGCCTGCGTCAGGAATGGCTGCGGGCGACGCGCGGGCAGACCTCGCTGGCCTTGATCATGATCGATATCGACCAGTTCAAGCTGTTCAACGACCGCTATGGGCATGTGACCGGCGACGATTGCCTGCGCCGGGTGGCGACGGTGCTGTCCGAGGTGCCGCGCCGTCCGGGCGACGTGGTGGCGCGCTATGGCGGCGAGGAATTCGCCTGCATCCTGCCGGAAACCGATGGTCCGGGAGCATTGCGCATCGCCGAACAGATGCGCCAGGAGGTGCTGGCGCTGAACATCCCGCATGCCGCCTCGACGGTGGCCGGCGTGGTCACCCTGAGCCTGGGGGTGGCAGCGGCGCTGCCGGTGTTGGAGCAGGATCCTTTCGACCTGCTGCGCTGTGCCGACGACGCGCTGTATCTGAGCAAGCAGGGCGGGCGCAACCGCTCGTCGCTGTGGTCGGCGGCGGTTATGAGGGGATAAGGTCGGCCGGCACGGAGTCCACCGGCAGGAACACCGTGAAAACGCTGCCGGTATCGACCTCGGAGGTCAGCCAGATCTGGCCGCCGTGACGTTCGACAATCTTGCGGCAGGCGGCGAGTCCGATGCCGGTGCCTTCGTATTCGGTGGTGCCGTGCAGGCGCTGGAAGATACCGAAGACATGGTCGAGCCGATCGGCGGGGATGCCGATGCCGTTATCGGAAATCGAGATTTCCCAACCGCGCGCACGCCTCTTGGCGCCGATCCGCACCACCGGCGGACGGTCTTTGGCGTGATATTTGATGGCATTGCCGATCAGGTTCTGGAACAGGCGCAGGATCTCGCTCGGTACGCCGTCGATGCTGGGCCATTGGCCGTCGATTTCGATGCTGGCGCCGCAGTCGCGGATGGCTGGGCCGAGATTGGCCAGGGCGCTGTCCAGCGCTTTCCGCAGATCCACCGGCTCGGGTGTGTGGCCGCTGCGCCCGATATGGGCAAAGTCCAGCAAATCGCTAATCAGGCAGCTCATCTGCTGGGCGCCGGTGCGGGCGCTGTCGAGAAATTCGCGGCCCTGGGCGTCAAGCTGGCCGGCGTTGTTGCGCTCCAGCAGGTTCAGATAGCCGCTGATGGCGCGCAACGGCTGGCGCAGATCGTGCGAGGCGATACTGGCGAATTCCTCCAATTCGGTGTTGGAGCGGGCCAGTTCCTCGGTGCGCTTGAGCAGTGTCTGTTCGGTCTGCAAGCGGTCGGTGATGTCGCGGAAGACCATCACCGCCCCGGTGACATGGCCGTCCTGGCGGATGCCGGTGACGGTGTATTCGGCGGGAAAGGTCGAGCCGTCGCGCCGCCAGAATACCTCGTCGGCCACCTGGCGGGCCTTGCCGTCGTCCAGGGTGCAAGTGATGGCGCTGTCATCGCCGGTGCTTTGCCGGTGGTGCAGAACACCATGCAAGGACCGCCCGATGACCTCTCCGCCCCAACCGGTCATTCGGGTGGCGGCGGCGTTGATGAAGCTGGCGGTACCGTCTGGATCGATGCCGCAGATGCCTTCACCGACCGAACTCAAAATCATGTCGCCACGCCGCCGGGCGGAGTCGGCGTCGCGTTCGGCGTGGTCGGTGGCGGTCATCGTGCGCAGCAGATGCGCAATCAGCAGGATACTCGCCAGGGTGATGACCGCCAAGGTGGCGCCCAGGGTGCGGGTCTCGCTCCGCCACGGCGCCAGCACGTCGTCGAGACCGGCGGAGACCACCACAATCAGCGGATAGTCCTTCAAACGGCCGAAGCTGACGATGCGCTTGACGCCGTCGGTGACGGCGCTGTCCGAGCGGAAAACGCCGTGGTCGTCCTTGGCCATATGGTCGGTGTAGTCGCTGTTATCGGCCAGCGAGCGGGTGACGATGTCCGGGTCGAACGGCGCGCGCGATAGAAACACGCCATCGGAACGCAGGATCGAGATCGATCCCGACGGTTTTAGCCTCTGCGGTTCGTGCAGCGGCACGAAGCGGTCCAGTTCGATGAAGCCGAACAGCACGCCGATATCGCCGCCGCCCTCGGCCGGAACCGACATCGGGATGCCCCATTTTCCGGTATAGCGGCTGAGTATCGCCCGCCCAATGAACAACCCCCGGCTGGCCGGGTCTTGCTGAGCCAGGACATAGTCACGGTCGGAGACATCGGCCAGCGCGGTGAGCGAGCGCTTGGGGACATAGTGCAAACCGCCGTCGCGGGTGACCATGCGGACGTCGATCAAATTTCCCGACGCCCGCCGCAAGCCGTCGACCAGCGAGATGAAGCCGGCATCGTCGCCCGGATCGACGCCGGGGTGATCGGCCAGCCAGCGGTTGGATACCGTCAGCGACGTTTCCAGCAGCTTGAACAGGCGCAGGGTCTGTTCCTTCACCGCCGAGGTCAGTTGCTCCAACTGCACCCGATTGGACTCCAGCGTGCGGTGGCGGCTAGAGACCGCCCAATAGCCAAAAAAGCCCCACAAGGCGCAAAGCAGCGTGGAGAGCAGGACAAGAATGGTAATGCGATTGGCCGCACGCGATGTCATGGAGTTGATAACCGCTATGATTAGCAACCACTGTGCCTTGTCGCGGAGGTGATGGCAACCGTAACGATGCGGGTGGTTTTACCCGTGTCCCAGGGCGGTCAGGGCGGAATATCCATTCCACATGATCTGCACCCCCAGGCACAGCAGGATGAAGGCGGACAGTCTGCCCACCACGTCGGTGCCCATTTCCCCCAGTACCGCCAGCACGTGGCTGCCGAAGCGGAAGCAGA
>DATGZW010000484.1:0-5427 GCA_035297005.1 Patescibacteria group bacterium | reverse complement strand
GCGACGGCAGCCTTCGCCAGCAAGACCTCAGACCGTGGTCAGGTGCTCGATATCAAGGCGTGACTGCCCCGCTACGGTCTCAGGTTGCCAAATATCACAACAGACAATATTTGAAATAGAATAACCACCCTCGGTGAAGGGTGGCAAAAGGGGGACGCGTCGGCTCGATGACGGCCAGAAACGGGGGACACCAAGGAATGATTCGCTGTCTGGTCGCCGCTGTGCTGAGCCTTTTTCTGGCCTTGCCGGCCTGCGCCACCGATGGGCCGACACAGGATCAAGCCCGCATCCTAGCCCTGCGCGCCGCTAATCTGATCGCCAGACAGGGGCTGGAGAAGACCCACGACCTGTTCGAACGCGACGGCGAGTTCAAGCACGGCGAAATCTATGTCGGCGTCATCGACTTTGACGGGGTGTGGAAGGTCTATCCGCCCCGGCCGACCAGCGAAGGAAAATGCGTGGTGACCGTGACCGATGCCGACGGGCATTTCCTCATTCAGGAAATCATCGCCATGGCCAAGGACAAAGGCGAAGGCTGGGTACAATACCGCTGGCTGAACCCCGCCACCAACCGCATTCAACCCAAACTGACCTATGTCAAGCGCGTGCCGGGCGTCTCGCTGATTACCTATGTTGGCATCTACCAGTAACCAGCCACGTCCCCCCGCCGGCCGGAACCGGCGAGGGGTGTCGCGGCGGTGCCGCTAGTTTAGCGCTCGACGCATAGGGCAATGCCCATGCCGCCGCCGATGCACAGGGTGGCCAGACCCTTCTTGGCGTCGCGGCGCGCCATCTCGTGCAGCAACGTCACCAGGATGCGGGTGCCCGACGCGCCGATCGGATGGCCCAAGGCGATGGCCCCGCCATTGACGTTGACCTTCGACAGATCCCAGCCCAGGTGACGATTGACGGCGATGGCCTGCGCGGCGAAGGCCTCGTTGGCCTCGATCAGGTCAAGGTCGTCGACGGTCCAGCCGGCCTTCTTCATCGCCGCCTGCGAGGCGGGGATCGGCCCGGTGCCCATGATCGCCGGATCGACGCCGGCCTGCGCCCACGAAACGATGCGGGCCAGCGGAGTCAGGCCGCGCTTGGCTGCTTCCTCGGCGCTCATCAGCACCACGGCGGCGGCGCCGTCATTGATACCCGAGGCGTTGCCCGCCGTCACCGTTCCGTCCTTGTTGAAGGCCGGGCGCAGCTTGGCCAGGCTTTCGACGGTGGTGCCGTTCTTCGGATATTCGTCCTTGGCAATCACCTCTTCGCCCTTGCGGGTCTTGATGGTGATGGGGATGATTTCCTGATCGAAGCGCCCGGCCTTCTGCGCCGCTTCGGCCTTTTGCTGCGAGGCGGCGGCGAACTGGTCCTGCTCTTCGCGGGTGATCTGCCACTGGCGAGCGATGTTCTCGGCGGTGACGCCCATGTGATAGCCGTGGAAGGCGTCGAACAGGCCGTCGCGCAGCAGCGAGTCCTGCAACTCGGCGCTGCCCATCTTGGTGCCGTTGCGCAGGTACAGGGTATGCGGCGAATTGGTCATGCTTTCCTGACCGCCGGCGACGATGATCGCGCCATTACCCTCGGCGGCGACCGACTGGGCGGCCAGGGCCACCGAACGCAACCCCGAACCACACAGCTGATTGATGGTGAAGGCTGGAGATTCCTGGGGAATGCCGGCGGCAATGGCGGCTTGGCGGGCCGGGTTCTGCCCGGTGCCAGCCGTCAGGATCTGCCCCAGCACCACTTCCGAGACATCTGACGGGCTCAGGCCGGCGCGCTCGATGGCGGCGCTGATGGCCCGCTGCCCCAGCTCGGCAGCCGTCAGCGAGGACAGGGTGCCGTTAAAACTGCCCACCGGGGTACGGGCGGCGGAAACGATGACGACGTCGCTCATGAGCTTCTTCCCTAAGCTAGACTCTTGCGGCCCCGGCCCGCCACGCGCGGGACGGTCGGCCGGTGCCCCATGCAACGGCGGATGCGCCATCGGCACAAGCTGTCAGGAGCGCATATTGCCGAAGGGACTGGTGCTGTATGTCCTTGGCGAAAGGCCGTAAACAGTGCTGGAATATGCGACGGACGTTGTTCTGCCGTTCGGAATATGCGACGCTTTTCAACTATCTGACGATATCTGCGTGCGGCAGGTTTAGCCGCTACCAAGGAACATGATGGTGGGTTCCCGATTTCCCGGTTGGCTGACGGCGATAGCGGCGGCGGCGATGGTATTTCTGCTGGTATTCCAACTGGATGCGCTGGAAAACGCCCGCTATCTGGACGCCGAGCGCGGTCACGCCATGGATCGCTTGGGCGCCGTGCGCGCCCGCATCGAGTCCAGCCTCAATGCCCGCCTGCATCTGGTGCATGGCTTGGCGGCGCTGATCAAAAGCCATGGCGGAACCCCCGACGGGGAGTTTCCCGCCCTGGCGCGCGAGTTGCTGGTGGACCAGCCGGGCGTGCGCAGCATTCAGATGGCCCCCGGCGGCATCATCACCCATGTCTATCCGTTCGAGAGCAACAAGGTCGTGCTGGGGCTCGACCTGCTCAATGATCCCCGGCAAAAGGACGCGGCGCTGCGGGCCGTGCGGGACCACAACATCGTCGTCGCCGGACCTTTGGCGCTGTCCCAGGGCGGTATCGGCGCCATCGCCCGCCTGCCGGTATTCATCAACGAAGCCGGCGGGGCCGACGAGCATTTCTGGGGCTTCGCCATCGTCGTCATCGATTTCCCGTCGCTGCTGGAGAACTCCGATGTTCTCGACGCCGCTTCGGGCCTGACCCTGGCCTTGCGCGGAGTCGACGGCCTGGGCGCGCAGGGCAAGGTGTTCTTTGGCGCGCCGGCCCTGTTCGACGCCGATCCGGTCACGCTGGACGTCGCCTTGCCGGGGGGCAGTTGGCAAATCGCCGGCGTGCCGGGCGGCGGCTGGTCGGCTCACTGGCCAAAGCGGTGGTGGCTGCTGGGCGTGGGCGCACTGGTGGCGATGCTGGTCGGCGGCTTGGTCGGCCGCATCTTCAGCCAAGCCCACAGCCTGCGCCGTGCCGTCGCCGAAGCGCGGGAGAGCGAAGCCAAGTTCCGCGCCATCTTCGACCGCTCGTTCGAGTTCAGCGGCCTGATGACCCCGGACGGCATTCTGCGCGAAGCCAACCGCACCGCTCTGGATGCCATCGGCGCCGAGCCCGCCGACGTCCTGGGCAAGGCGTTCTGGGACTGTCCCTGGTGGTGCCACAACCCTGCCCAACAAGCTCTGCTGCGCAGCCATGTTGCCCATGCCGCCAGCGGCCAATGGACCCGCTTCGAGGCGATCCAGAAGGATCGGGAAAACGGCCAAATCTATGTTGATGTCTCGATCAAGCCGCTGCTGGACGCCGCCGGCGCCGTGGTCATGCTGATGGTCGAAGGCTATGACGTCACCCAGCGCAAAACCGCCGAAGACGCCGTACGCGAGCGCGAAGACCTGTATCACCAAATGTTCCAGGCCAGTTCCGCCGTCAAGCTGGTGGTCGATCCCGATGACGGCAGCATCGCCGACGCCAACGCCGCCGCCATCGCCTTTTACGGCTATCGGCCCGATGAAATTCTGGGGATGCCGTTCAGCCGCATCAACGTGACCACGGTCGAGGAAATCGCTGCCGAGAAGCGGCGCGCCGAAGGCGAAAGAGGGCATTTTCTGCACCAGCACCACCGCTTGGCCAATGGCGACATCTGCGACGTCGAGGTGTTTTCCGGCCCGGTGCGGCGCGGCGACAAGGCGTTGCTGCATTCGATCATCCACGACATCACCGAGCGCAACCAGTTGGAAAAGGCGCTGGCCGATTCCAACGCCGAGCTGGAACAGTTCGCTTATGTCGCCTCGCACGATCTGCGCGAACCGCTGCGCATGGTGACGTCCTATCTGCAATTGATCGACCGCCGCATGGGCGAGCGTCTGGGTGAGGACGGCCACGAATTCCTGACCTTCGCCGTCGATGGCGCCCGGCGCATGGATCGCCTGATCGTCGATTTGCTGGAATTTTCCCGCGTTGGCCGTCACAACCGCCCCTTCGCAGCCGTCCCGCTAGGGCAGGCAATCGGCGCTGCGCTGCGTAATCTGGGGCCGGTCATCGAGGATTCGGGGGCCACCATCCATCTGCCCGACATCCCGCTGCCGACCGTCTGGGGCGACGAGGGCGAGTTGATCCGCCTGTTCCAGAACCTGATCGGCAACGGCGTCAAATACCGCCTGCCCGACCGCCCGCCGGTCATCACCATCGCCGCCGAGCAGCAGGGCGAGGAATGGCAGATTACCGTCACCGACAACGGAATCGGCATCGATTCCGCCTATTTCGACCGCATTTTCCAACTGTTCCAGCGCCTGCACCGGCGCGACGAATACGAAGGCACCGGCATCGGCCTGCCTCTGGTCAAAAAGATCGCCGAACATCATGGCGGGCGAGTGTGGGTCGACTCGACGCCAGGAGCCGGCAGCCTGTTCGGCATCGCCTTGCCGACGCTTCCCGTCTAGCCGGCGCATGCTCGGCCCTTGCAATACGGCGGCGGGGCGGCGACACTTCGCCCCATGACTTCCATCCTGCTTGGACTGCTGACTGCCCTGTGCTGGGGCTGGGCCGACGTGCTGGCCCGTTTCACCGGCCGCGCCCTGGGAGCCCAGGGCTCGTTGTTCGGCATGATGCTGGCTGGCACGCTGGGCCTTAGCCTGTGGATGACACTGGACGGCCAGCCGTGGCCCGGCATTCCGTCCTGGTGGACCATCGGCACCGCCGTCTTGGCCGCCGCCGCCATGCTGCTGTTCTACGAGGCCTTGCGGCGCGGCCCGGTGTCGCTGGTGTCGCCCGCCGCCAGCGCCTATCCAGCCTGGGCCGTCCTGATCTCGATGGCGCTGGGCGTGGTGCCGCCGCTGGGCGCTTTGGCGGCGATGACGCTGACCATGATCGGCGTGCTGCTGGTCGCCCGCTACGCCATCCCCGAACCGGACGCGGCGCATGCTCCGGCCCGCCGTCACGTCACCTTCATCTTGGCGATGATCGCCAGCGTGGCCTTTTCGGTGCTGCTGCTGACCGGCCAACAGGCGATCCTGATCGATGGCGAGATGCGCGTGTTGTGGTGGGGCCGCGCCAGCGCCGCTTTACTGATGGCCGCAGTGCTGCTGTTCAGCCCGCGACCGCCCGCTCTGACGTGGCGCAGCGGCGGTTTGGCGGGGCTGCAAGGGTTGCTCGATACGCTGGGGCTGGCGTTTCTGTTCGCCGCCGGACGCGGCCTTGACGGCACCATGGCGGCGGTGGCCAGTTCGTCCTTTGGCGTCGTCACCGTGCTGCTGGCCCGCCTGCTGTACAAGGAGCGCCTGTCCCTCGGCCAAGGTTTCGGCATCGCCGCCGTGTTTCTGGGCGTGGCCAGTCTAGCCGCCCTGGCCTGAGCCCGCGAAAAAAGCCCCGACGCACCCTATA
>DATGZW010000483.1:0-2790 GCA_035297005.1 Patescibacteria group bacterium | reverse complement strand
TTGGTCAAGCCCTCGACCACGCCCAGCCCGAAGCCGGTCAGCACCGACCCCAGGATCGAACCCATTCCGCCGATGACCACCACGGCGAAGACGATGATGATGATGTTCGACCCCATCAACGGATTGACCGAATAGACGGGGGCGGCGAGCACTCCGGCGAAAGCGGCCAGGGCCACGCCGACGCCATAGGTCAGGGTAATCAGCACCGGCACGTTGACGCCGAAGGCCTGCACCCGCGCCGGGTTTTCGGTGGCGGCGCGCAGCAAAGCGCCAAGCTGGGTCTTCTCGATCAGCGCCCACACCGTCAGGCAGACGGTCAGCGAGGCCACCACCACCCAGCCGCGATACAGCGGCAGGAACATGAAGCCCAGATTGATGCCGCCGCGCAGTTCTTCCGGCACCGCATAGGCCTGCCCGGAGACTCCATATAATTGGCGGAACGCGCCCTCGATGACCAAGGCGAGGCCGAAGGTCAGCAGCAGGCCATACAGATGATCCAACTTGTACAATCGCCGCAACAGCAGCCGTTCGATAATCACGCCGATGATGGCGACGATCAGCGGAGCCAGCAGCAGCGCCGGCCAATAGCCAATGCCGCCATAGGTGAGCAGCAGCCACGCGGCGAAGGCTCCCATCATGTACTGCGCCCCATGGGCGAAGTTGATGATGTTGAGCAGGCCGAAGATCAGGGCCAGCCCCAGGCTGAGCACGGCGTAAAACGCGCCGTTGATCAGCCCGAGCAGAAGCTGCCCCATCAAGGCCTGCACCGGATAGCCGAGGATCGTCATCATGGCTGCCGCCCGCCCGTCACTTGACCGCCGCTTGGACCAGCGGGCAGTTGCCCTTGTCCATCGGGCGGAACGCCTCGTCGCCGGGGATCACCCGCAGCACCTTGAAATAGTCCCAAGGGTATTTGCTCTCGGCTGGAGTCTTGACCTGCATCAGGTACATGTCGTGGACCATGCGGCCGTCGGCGCGGATATGGCCGTTCTTGGTGAACATGTCGTTCACCGGCATCGCCTTCATGGTGTCGACGACCTTCTTGGCCTCGTCGGTGCCGCTTTGCTGGATGGCCTTCAGGTAATGGGTGATCGCCGAATAGACGCCCGCCTGCACGCTGGTCGGCTTACGGTTGGCGGTGCCCATCTTCTGCGCCCAGCGATTGGACCAGGCGCGGCTGTCTTCGTCGCGGTCCCAGTACCAGGCGTCGGTCAGCACCAGACCTTGCGCGGTGTCGAGCCCCAGGCTGTTGACGTCGGTGATGAAGGTCAGCAGCCCGGCCAGCTTCTGTCCGCCTTGGGTCAGGCCGAATTCATGCGCCTGCTTGATGGCGTTGGTGGTGTCGGTGCCGGCATTGGCCAGCCCGATGACCTTGGCGTTCGAGGCCTGCGCCTGTAGCAGGAACGATGAGAAATCGGTGTTGGGGAAGGGCGCGTTGACCATGCCCAGCACCTTGCCGCCAGCATCCTTGACGGCGGCGGCGGTGTCGTTCTCCAGCGCGTGGCCAAAGGCGTAGTCGGCGGTGATGAAGAACCAGCTGTCGCCGCCTTGGTTGGTCATCGCCGTGCCGGTGCCATGCGCCAGCGCGTAGGTGTCATAGGTCCAGTGTACGGCGGTCGGTGAACAGGCCTTGCCGGTCAGGTCGGAACTGCCGGCCCCCGAATTGAGGTGGACGCGGTCCTTGGTCCTGGTGATGTCCTGGATGGCCAGGGCCACCGACGAGGTCGGCACATCGACAATGGCATCGACCTTGTCGACGTCGATCCAGCGATTGGCGATGTTGGCCCCGATGTCGGGCTTGTTCTGGTGGTCGGCGGAGACCAGTTGGATCGGCTTGCCGGCGACCTTGCCGCCGAAATCGTCGATGGCCATCTGCGCCGCCACCACCGAGCCCATGCCAGACAAGTCGGAGTAGGGGCCGGACTGGTCGTTGAGGACGCCGATTTTTATCACGTCGTTGGTAAACTGCGCGTGTGCCGCGCCGCTCGCCAGCGCCAAGACGGCGGCGGCGATGACTACGCTCCAAGTCGACTTCATTCGGTCCTCCCCGGACAGTTTTTTGGTGGGGCGGTCAGACCCCCAGATAACCCTGCAACTTGGCCGCGTTGGCTTCGCTGGTGGGGACGCAATCGACCACCCGGCCGTGTTCGACCACGAAATGGCGGTCGGCGACGCCAAGGGCGAAATGGAAGTTCTGTTCAACCAGAAGGATGGTAAAGCCGCGCTCCTTCAGGCGGTGCAGGATCGTGCCGATATGCTGGACAATCACCGGGGCCAGCCCCTCGGTCGGCTCGTCGAGCAGCAGGAGCGGCGCGCCGGTGCGGAGGATGCGGGCAATCGCCAGCATCTGCTGTTCGCCGCCCGATAGCTTGGTGCCCTGGCTGTCGGCGCGCTCCAGCAGGCGGGGAAACAGCTCATGGACCTCCGCCAGCGACATGCCGCCTTGGCGTACCACGGGGGGCAGCACCAGATTTTCGGCGACGGTCAGCGAGGCGAAAATACCGCGCTCCTCCGGGCAATAGGCGATGCCGGCGCGGCCGATGCGGTTCGAGGCCAAGCGGATGGTCTCCTGCCCCTCGAACACAATCGAGCCGGTACGGCGGCCGACCATGCCCATGATCGACTTCAAGGTGGTGGTCTTGCCGACGCCGTTGCGGCCCAGCAGGGTGACCACCTCGCCCGCCCGCACGTCGAAGCTCATGCCATGCAGGATGTGCGATTCGCCGTACCAGGCATTGAGGTCTTTGACCGTGAGAAGTGGCTTAGGCATGCGCCGCCCCCATATAGGCT
>DATGZW010000482.1:0-6384 GCA_035297005.1 Patescibacteria group bacterium | reverse complement strand
CCGAGGTGGTGCGGCTGTTCCATCCCGTCGAAATCCAGCAGCACGGCTTGGAACTGGTCAACAACAGCGCCGAGGACATCGACGCCGCCGTCGCCCAGATGCTGGACCGCCTCTCCGGCACGCCCGACCCCGAGGCCGACGCCGCCCTGAACGCCGCCTATGCCGCCATCCGCGACCGCCATTGGCTGGAGACCGGGGCGACCATCGGCAGCCATTTCCTGCGCCGCCATGCCGCGCTGTTCGACGAAGCCGTGCCTTAAAACGGCCCCTTGAACGCCGGATCAGGCGTATCGACCGGTTGCCGCCGGGCCTGATCCTCCAACTCGCGCAAGGCCGGGGCGATGGTCTCCGCCGAGGCTCCCGCCAGACGCGCCGCCGCCGTGAAGATGCCGATGGCGTCGGGATAAACGCCGGGCACCATCCCCCGCGAGCTTGGCGTCGGATGGTCGGGCATCCCCATGCGGATGGGGGCCGCCGTCAGGCTGGAGAACGCTTGCGAGACCACTTCGGCGACGATCTCTGCCCCCATGCCCAAGGTGCGCCAGCCGGTATCCACGGTCAGCAGGCGGCCGGTCTTGGCCACCGACTTGACGATGGCGTCAACCATCAGAGGCCGCAGCAGGCGGGTATCGATCAACTCGGCCTCGATCCCGACCGAGGCCAGCGCCTTCACCGCATGTAGCGCCACCAGCGTCATATAGGAATTGGCGACAATGGTGACATGCCGCCCCGGCACCACCACGCGCGGGCCGTCCAACGGCTGGCGGTAATAGCCTTCGGGCACATGGCCCCTGGCGTAATGGCACCAGCGATGTTCGATGACCATCACCGGATTGTCGTCTTCGATGGCCGCCGTCAACAGCCCCTTGGCGTCGGCGGGGAAGGCCGGCATGACCACCTTGATTCCTGGAATCATGGCGAACAGGGCTTCCAGGCTTTGCGAATGCTCCGGCCCTTGGCCCCAGCCGCGCCCGACGATCATGCGGATGACCAGCGGCACCTTATGCTTGCCGCCGCTCAGGTAATGGGCCTTGCCGGCGTTGTTCAGAATCTGGTCGAGCGCGAGCAAGGCGAACTCGACGCGGTGGAAGCTGATCACCGGCCTTTTTCCGGCCAGGGCGGCCCCGACGGCGATGCCGGTCAGCGCGTTTTCGGCGACCGGCATTTCGATCAAGCGGGCGTCGCCATGCGCCTCGCGCAGGCCCTTGGTGGTGCCAAACACCGCCGATGGATCACCGATGCCCTCGCCGAAGAACAGCACGCGGGGATCGTGCTTGCCGCTCTCGATCAAGGCCTCGCGGATGGCTTCGGCATAGGTGGTGACGCGCTCATCGGGCATAGACGTGCTCCCGTGCTTGAGCCGGAGCGGGCAAGGGTTCGTCGCGGGCATAGTCGAAGGCCTGGTCCACCTCGGCCATGATGGCTTCGGTCATCCGCGCTTCGGCCGCCGCGTCCAACGCGCCCTGACCGGTCAAATGGTGGCGGAGGCGCTCTAGAGGATCCTGCGCGCGCCAGCCAAGATATTCCTCTTCGCTGCGATAGCCGATGTGATTGTCGAAACTCGGCCCGCAATGTTCCAGCCAGCGATAGGTATCCAAGACCAGCAGAGTCGGCCCCGCGCCGGCCCGCGCCCGCCGCACCGCCGCCGCCGCCGCCGCATGGACGGCGAACACGTCATTGCCGTCGGCGGCGATGGCGGTCATGGCGTGCGCCTTGGCATAATCCGTCAAGGGCCGCGCCGGCTGCCGCTGAGCCAGCGGCGTATAGACCGAATACAGATTGTTTTCGCAGACGAACAGCACCGGCAGCTTGCGCAGTTGAGCGAAGTTCATGCTTTCGTGAAAGACGCCTTCTTCGGTGGCGGCATCGCCAAAGCAGGCGACGCTGACCGTATCGACGCCGTCCAGGCTGTCGGCCAAGGCGGTGCCGACCGCCATGGGAATCGAGCCGCCGACGATCGGCACGCTGGCCATCAGGCCGGCGGGAATATCCTGCAAATGCATGGAGCCGCCGCGCCCGCCGACGCAGCCCGACGCCTTGCCGTGGATCTCGGCGAGCATCGCCTTGAGGTTGCCGCCCTTGGCCAGATAATGGGCATGACAGCGGTGGGTTGAAAACATGCGGTCTTGGCGGGTCAAGGCGGCGCAGACGCCGACCGCCGCCGCCTCTTGACCGATGGACAGATGCACGGGGCAGCGCATTTCCTGATCGGCGTAACGCTTGGCAATCTCGCCTTCAACCAGTCGGATTCGAAGAATGTCGTAAAACAAATTCAAATCGAAATCGCGTTCGGCATTGGATGGCACGGCGAATTGTCCCCTGCGGCCGGAGTAAAAATAATCTGGCGGGAGAAGGCACTGTATATGAGGCCATCCGCTGCTGGGAAGGGGTGGATTGCGGCAGCCGTGGGGAGGTCGCAGGGCTACTTCGCCGAACGCCCTTCCATGGCACTGAGAGAATCTTGCGCTGGTTGATAACCTAGCGCCACGGCCTTGCGGTACAATTCAGCCGCCTTCGCGTTGTTCTTGGGCAGACCACTGTCACCCCGGTCATACACATGACCTAACCTGTAATATGCTTCCGCATATCCGTGCGTCATCGCCAATTCAAACAGGCGAACCGCCTCGTTGGGGTTGCGTGCCAATCCACCCTCGCCAGCAAGATACAGGCCCGCCAAGTTGTTTGCCGCCGTGTCATCTCCTTGAGCGACGGCCTGCTTATAATAGCGGACCGCCTCGACCTCGTTCTTGGTCACGCCGTAGGAGCCAGTTTGATACATCCATCCTACTACCCGCTGGGAATACACTTCTCCGGCATTGGCGGCGCGAAGATACAGCTTTCCCGCGGTGGCTTCATCCTGGGGCAAGCCGCACTGCCCATGGCGATACAGTTCGGCAAGTTCTAGTTCCGCGCTGACGTCCCCCTGATCGGCAGCCAGCTTGAACAGTCGCGCCGCCTCGGCCTCGTTCTTAGGCACACCCTCGGAACCTTTAAGATACAGAAGGCCGAGATTGAATTCAGCCTTCCAATCCCCCTGCGCAACCGCGAGTTTATAGTAATGAACCGCTTCAGGAATATTCTTGGCAAAGCCATTCCGCCCCATGTCAGAAGACACCCCCATGAGGAATTGCGAATAGGCGTCGCCCTGGTCGGCCTTGTCCTTGAGCGTCGTTTCAGTCAATTCCGTTGCCCCCGTCACCACGGACGCCAGCCCAGCCTGTACGGCCTGAGTCAGCGCGTCCAGCGGCACCCCCTGTTGCACGACGAAGGCCTGCGCCTGCGGAAGGAACACCTCGACGCCGCCCATGGCCTTGACGATGCCGACGTTCACCACCACGGCGAAGACCATCACGATGGCGCGCCACGGCAGGCGGCGGCCCGGACGGGCGCGGTCGGTCTGAGCGAGGCGTTCCCGCACCGAAGCCAGGAAGGCGTCGCCGCTTTCGACAAAGCCGGTGTCGCCAACGCTTCCCACCTTCAGCGGAAACAGGTGCCGGAACACCACCCCCGCCACCGCCGCCATGTACAGCATGCCGACAGCGCCAGCGACCATGCCAAGGGCGTAGCCCAGCAGCGGATCGATTCCCATGCCAAGGACGGTGGCGCCGCCAAGTGCGGCCAGCGGAAGGGCGGCGAGCAGCGACACCACGACATAGCGCCACGGACGCCGGCCCAGCGCCGTCGAGGCCTCGGCCAGCGTCAACGGCAGGCCGATCGCCCGTGCCGCCAAGGTGAACGACACGCGCAGAAGGTGGAAGGCCAGCACCAGCCAGAACACCGCGTTCACGCCGATGATCACCGGCAGCGCGGCGGGCAAGCTGGACTCCAGCGATTTGCCCAGCAGGCCCGAGGTGAAGCCGACGGACGACAATGCTCCGGCGAAGGCATAGAACAGAAAGAACAGCCGCAGCCAGCCACCCAACACCAGCCATTCCTCACGCTGAAAGGTGAAGCTGACGCGCGCCTCGGCCCCCAGAACGATCCGCCGTTGCAGGCTGGTGGCGACCGGCAGGACCAGCGCATAGACCACAGCCACCCGCAGCGCCGTCTGGCCGATGTCCGGCACGGCGAGCGGAGCATCGAAAGCGAATTGGTGGGCCGCGCCAAGGGCGATATTGACGGCGGCCACGCCCCCCAGCATCGGCGCCATCACCGGCATATGGCGCCCAAGCTGGCGAAAGCCGTCGAGCAACGTCGAGAATACGGGGAGCGCATTGGACAAGCTGGCAGTTCCTCGATCACGGAATGACACCACGCCTTCCGATTGCGATTTCCCCCGACACTACCCATGGAGAAAGCGCCTGCCTAGTGCAATGTCTCCGCATTGGCACGCCGCATTATTTTCACACCCATTGGTGCGCCTCCCTTCATGGCCGTCGCAGTTTGCCACACTGGGCAACTCCTACCCGGCAGAAACTGCCCAAGCCCTCCAGACGCCCCCGCCGCACCCGGCGATATCAACGCCTTAGCACATGGCCTGGAGTCTGCATAAGCTCCCAGGCACTGTTCAGGAGTGGGCGACATGGGCATGGAACGCGTAGCGACCTTTGCGGCATTGTTCGACCGGGCGGCCATGTTGTTGGCGTCCGACAGCGGCGACGCCACCGGACGGACCGACGAAGCTTTGCTGTTGATCGGTTATTTGCGCAAAAACTTCTCCCAACCGTTCAGCACCGCCGAACTCGACCAATTGGTCGAAGGCGAGGCCGAGGATCAGCGTAACGGGCGGGCCTGTCTGAACAACCTGCGCCAGCGCCAGCGCGGCGTACAGTTGGGCCAGCTAGGCGCCCTGGCGGCGGCGGAGTAAGCCGCAGCCACAAGCCAAGCTGTGCAGCAAGGCGGCGACCCACGCCAACATCGGCGGCATCACCACGGCGACGCCGGTTTCGGTGCGCCAGTTGGACAGCATCTGGTCGTATTTGTCGTCCAGGCATTGGTTCAGACCGCGGACATCGCGGATGGCGCAGGTGGAGGCATTGGTCAGGCTGCCTTTGAACACCGCCTCTGACGGCACCTCATTCCGATGTTGAACCACGTATCCGGCCAGCACCATCCATAGGACGGTCAGCAGGACACCCAGGGTGACACCGTTGAACCGCAGTTTGACGTCATTCTCCGGCGAATCATGCATTGAGTGGATACCTCTTTCTGGGAGATCAGGTGCCGGACTCTGCCCCATCCTGGATAGGATTGCACCGGTGCCGGGGGTATGCTCGGCTATTGCGTTGGCCGCTTCCTCCAAAGCGCGCTCTTTCGCAGGGCGGGCGAGGATGACAGCACCAAGCCGCCGTCGATCTTTCTCTGCCAGAGAACCGGAAGATGATTGACGGTGACTTGGTTGGTTGCAACGCCTTCAATCCTGCACGATAATGACACTGAAGACTTCACTAACCTGTCGGAGAGCGCCTATGTTCTTTAAGTCGATGGTGGCCGGGATGGCCGTCGCCGTAATCGCCGCCGGCTCGGCGTTCGCCGCCGAGTGCACGCTGTCCGCCGATGCCACTGACGGTAAAACCATCAGCAATCAGTGTAAGACCTGCCATGTGTTCGAAGCCGACAAGCCGTCGCGCCCGACCGGCCCCAATCTGCACGACATTTTCGACGATAAGGCCGGCACCCGTAAGGACTTCCCGAAGTATTCGGAAGCCATCACCGCCGCCAATGCCAAGGGTCTGGTTTGGACCGAAGACAAGCTTTTCGCCTATCTGGCCGACCCCAAGGCCTTCTTCACCGCCTATAACGGCGCCGAGTTGAAGCACGGCATGTTCTTCAGCCTGAAGGATGACGCCAAGCGCAAGGACGTCATCGCCTTCCTGAAGGCGATCAAGGGCAAGAGCGAGTGTAACTAAGCAACGACCAGCCATTTCGCTGGGGAAAACGCCGCCTTCGGGCGGCGTTTTCTGTTTCAGCGGCGGCTTTAAAGGCAATGTCGAGACATACACCAATAAATATCGTCGTGGCCGGACTTGTTCCGCTGGCGTCCGGAACGATGATTGCTACCAACACATGGCCGCATCTAACGTTATAACAACACCTATTTTATCGTCGTGCCCGCGTTTATCGCGGATATCCACGCCGCGAGGGCGACATGCAATACTCTAGTCGGCGTTCCTGCCTCATCACGAGGATGGCCGGAACAAGTCCGGCCATGACGGTTTATGGTTGCGAATACAAGCCTTTAACATGCGAACACGCTTTTACGCGAAAAAACGTGCTGGGCTCCAGTGAAACAAGCCCGCGCATGACGATAGATCAATTCCTTTTGAGCGTGCTCCAACACCTAACAACGCCCCTTAAAGCGCCCCTTCCCGCAACAACGCCGCACCCGGCCAGAGCTTCGGCGCGGCGCGGGCGTACTGCGGCGGATAGGGATGGTCGGCGCCC
>DATGZW010000481.1:0-2430 GCA_035297005.1 Patescibacteria group bacterium | reverse complement strand
GCGGCGTGGCTTATGTCGATGAAGACATCGATTTGGGCGGCGGGCGCAGCCTGATGGTGCCGGTGCCGTTCGCCCGCCTGTTGCAATTGGCCGAGATCGGCGTGGACGAGGTCGTGCTCGACGTCGGTTGCGCCACCGGATACTCCGCCGCCGTCCTGGCCCGTCTGGCCAGCACCGTGGTGGCCCTGGAAAGCGACGCCGAACTGTCCAGCCGCGCCACCGCCCTGCTGGCCGAACTCGGCGTCGACAATGTTGCCGTGGTCACCGGGCCGCTGGCCGCCGGCGACGCCTCGCACGGTCCTTACAACGTCATCGTTCTGGAAGGGGCGGTGTCTCACATTCCGGCAAGCCTGACCGCGCAGTTGGCCGATGGCGGCCGTCTGGTCGCCGTGGTCGGCGGAGAGTCCGGCATTGGACGCGCCACCGTCGTGGTGCGCACCGGCGAGACGCTTACCAGCCGCGTGGCCTTCGACGCAGCTGTCGGCGCGCTGCCCGGTTTCGAACTGGCGCCCGGTTTCGTATTCTGACGGCACGGCGCCGTTCGTGGCGCCAAAACGGGACGGGCGGCAGGCGGCAAGAACCCGGCGGGGGGGCTTGCCGCGTAACGCTCGTCCGGCTTGAGGAAGGAGACTTTGCCGCGCCGGTCTTTGTTGTTCCGAGAAAGATCCCTGTGGTGCCCTGCGGGGGATATCTTGAGACTCGGGTGTCGGATGACCAAAGCTGCTCTTAGCAAAACACGCAAAGTGCTTGATATTTCTACATCGGCAGATATCGTATCCCCCTGTTAGGTTCATAGGGTGGTGGCGGTTGGCCTGGCGGGGTGTCCAATCCTTAGGTGACATATGCATAAGAAAACTTATCTAAGCACCGGTATCATCATCGCCAGTCTGGGGCTTTCTGGCACTGCTTTCGCCGAAACTTTGGATGAGGCGCTGGTTTCCGCTTATACCAGCAACACCACTTTGCTGTCCCAGCGGGCTCGGGTGCGCTCCAACGACGAACTGGTGCCGCAGGCTTTGTCCAATTGGCGTCCGACCGTCAAGCTGTCCGGCGATGCCGGCCGCGCCAAAACCAGCAACAATTCCGTCTTTCCGCAGAACCAGACCACGTCGCCGCGCGATGTCGGCTTCACCGTGACCGAGCCGCTGTATCGCGGTGGACGGACGGTGGCGCAGACCAAGCAGGCCGAGGCGACCGTGCAGTCGGAACGCGCCCTGCTGGCGGCGACCGAGGAAACGGTTTTGCTGAATGCCGTGACCGCCTATGTAAACGTTGTTCAGGGCGTGGCCGTGGTGGAGCTTAACAAGAATCAGGAACAGGTTCTGCAACGCCAGCTCGACGCCACCAACGACCGTTTCCGCGTCGGCGAGGTGACCCGCACCGACGTCGCCCAGGCCGAATCGCGGCTGTCGGGCGCGCATGCCGACCGCATTCAGTCCGAGGGCGATTTGGTGGCGGCTCAGGCAAATTACCTCGCCTTGGTCGGACATGCGCCGGAAAAGACCGTTGCGCCGAACACCTCGATCGGCTTGCCGCCATCGGTTGCCGAGGCCAAGGCTTTGGCCTTGGATCAAAACCCCAACATTTTGGCGGCGCAGTATATCTATGACGCCGCCGCTTACGGCATCGATTTGGTGGCGGGTGAGCTGCTGCCTCAGGTGTCGCTGAACGGCACCGCGTCCCACGGCGTCGATGATTCCTTCGAAACCAGCTATTCGCGGGTCTACGAGGCCAGCGTCAATGTGACGGTGCCGATCTATCAGCAGGGCCAGGAATATTCGCGGCTGCGTCAGCAAAAGCATGTCGCCGGCCAGCGCCGCATCGAACTCGATTCCGCCCGCCGCGACACCATCCAATCGGTAACGCAGGCGTGGGAAGCGTTGCAGACGGCGCGGGCCCGCATTACGTCCTATGCCGACCAGATCAAGGCCGCCGAGGTCGCCCTGGAAGGCGTGCGGCGCGAGTCGCAGGTTGGATCGCGCACCGTGCTTGACGTTCTGAACCAGGAGCAGGAACTGCTGGCGGCGCAGGTCAATCTGGTGCGTGCCCAGCATGACGAAGCCGTCGGCGTCTATCAGTTGAAAAGCTCGGTCGGCCAGTTGACGGCACAGGCTCTGGCCTTGCCGGTCGAGATCTACGACCCGGTGAAGCATTACGACGAAGTCCGCGACCAGTGGATCGGCACGGCGATCACGCCGGTCTATGGTGACGAGGTAAAGTGAACAGCGTCGATTGGGGGGGGGAGGCTGCGGCCTCCCTTCTAGGATTGTTTGGGAACCGTTGAGCCATGAGCGACGACAAGGCGCAGCAAGAACCGTCGATGGAGGACATTCTGGCCTCTATCCGACGGATTCTGTCGGAAGATGACGCCGAGGAAGCGGTGAAGGCTGCCCCGCCTCCGCCGCCGCCCAAGGCGGCTGCGCCTCCGCC
>DATGZW010000480.1:0-6102 GCA_035297005.1 Patescibacteria group bacterium | reverse complement strand
TCTTCCAATGCGGCAGACAAGGCGCGATTGCGGACGAAGGAAAGCCCCTTGGTGGGCTCGACCATGTAGCGGATCGGCAAGACGGCGCTCATCTGGTCCACGCAATCGCGGGCGGACCCTCGAGCATCATTGTCAACGACAATCAGGCGCAGAACGACATCCTTGGGCAGGTGTTGGTTCGCCAGCGACTGCAAGAGTTTCCGCAACAGAGCAGGCCTCTTATACGTGGCGATGCAGACATCTATCCTGGTCATTCCCCGTGATATCCTGGTAATTGGCTTTTCGCATAAATAATAATGCGCAGCATTACGGTGTATTCACAACTGGACAGGAGATACAGTTTGTGAGTAAGGCCATATGTATGTGGTTTTATTTTGTGGCTATGCATGGCATCAGTAAAAGGTCGAGGGCGCTTGGCCAAACAGGCGGCGCGGATACTCGCGCAGGAAGCGCTGGGCGTCATAGAACGGGCGACCCTTTTCGACCACCAGACGTGAGGCGACTTCTCCGCCGAAGGCGATGATGAATTGCAGCTGGCTGTCACCGGTGACCCCGTCGAAATCGAAGATCAGGTTGCGTTCCTGGGCCAGTTGCAGGCCGTGCCAGACCAGCAGGCTGACGGCGCCGTTATCGACGATTTCGGGCCGGCGGGTGGACAGCAGGTAATAGCAGGCCGTATCCCACACCAGGAAAACGGCGGCTTGCAGCTCTCCCGCCTCATCGACGGCGCCGACCAGCCTGCCGCTGTCGCGCAAGCGGCAGGCTTGCGCCAGTTGGGCGATCACCGACAAGTCGAAATAGGACGGGCGGCCAAGCAGGTTGCGCTGATAAAAGGCGCTGAACACCTCGGGGTCGTCGATTTCGATCACCCTCAACCGTTCCTGGGCGCGGCGGATGATGTTGCGGGTCTTGTCGCGCATTCCGCCCCACAACTCCTTGGGATCCTTGCGGCAATCCAGGCGGAAGGTGTGCTGCACACTGGCGCGGTAGCCATGCAGCTGGAACGCCAGGGCGTCGGGGCTGTCGGGATCCAAGGTGAAGCGGATGTGGTCGCAGGCCGGCATCTGCTTCAGCAGATCGCCGATGATGCCAAGCTGCGCGCGCTGGCGGGATTCCGCCTTTTTGGCGTCAGCAAAGATCACCGGAGCCATCAGCCGCGTCATCGGAGGATTGCGGCAGATGTTGAACATGCCTTTGCGATAGACGGCATAGCGCAGAACGCCGGCCAGACGTCCGCCGCGCTCGCAGACGATTTCCTGCCAGCGATCCTTCGCCGCGTGGTTCAGCCACCAATCGGTCTGGAAAATCGTTTCCCGCACAGAGGTCTTCCTTCGTCAAAGATGTCGTGGAGAGGACGTCATGCCTGGTCGCCACGGCCATGGACGGCCTCGTAAAAGAGCCCGCCGGTGAGTTCGTGAATGGCGTAAAAACTGGTGAGCAGCGCCTTGGCCGAGGGCAGGAAGGCCAATTCCGGCTCCCACGGGTTTCCGCTGCCGAAGGCGGTCGGGGCGGCGATAGGGTCAAAACCGGCTTGGCGGAAGGCCCGCATCGCACGCGGGATATGCCATGCGTGAGTCACCACAAGCACGCGTTGAATACCCTCGGGCCGAAGGATGGCCGCCGACAGCAGCGCGTTTTCCCAGGTGGTCCGCGATTGGCCTTCGACCCAGTGGGTGGGGGTGTGGAAATCCGTCTTCAAGCTGGCCCGCATTTCCTCGCCGGCGCTGGGGCCTTGGTCGCCCGTGGCGCCGCCCGTCACCAGAATCGGCAAGCCGGTGCGCATATGTAGCCGCGCCGCATAGCGCAGCCGCACCAATGTCAGCGTGCCCACGGTGGGGCCGCCATATTCTTCCGCGTCTTCACTTTCCGCCGACAGCACGACGATGGCCTGAGCGCCGCGAATGCTCTCGGCTAATGCTTGATCGTCCTTGGCAGGTAGCGGGGCTGTGGCGGATTCCAGCGGAGCCATCAGTGCCGCGCTGGCCAGCGGCGTGGACAGCAGATAAAGCGTGCCGAGCGCCGCCAAGGCGACCCACCAACCGGCGGCGAAGCGTCGGCGGGCGGCCAGCAGCCCCGCCACGGCCACCAGCAAAAGCGAGGCCGGTGGCAGTATAAGCAGTTTCATAAATGTATACATGACCGCCATGCTCCCTGGGCACGCGGCATCCTCTGTGTAAGTGTGGGCATGCGTCAATACGCCGTAGTTCCTCCGGTCAAATGGAATATGTATATGATCAGTACAGGTATTTAGTTAGATTGATTTGGTGCGATGCAAAATATACGATGATGTTGCTGAGTTTTTCTATGTGTGTTGGTTGTGTAATTGATGGGATCAGACTGACCACGCGGCCCTGTGGGCGACGATGCATACCCGTTGTTTATGCAAGAATTACGACCAACCGCAGTCTTTCTGGTGGGTGAAAGCCGGCCTGGGCTCTGGGTTGATGTGAAGAGGGGGCTTTCCACTATGGTGAACTGGGTTCGAGTGTCGGCCATTGCCATGTCTTTGGTGGCGGCCGCTTTTTCCATGGAAGCAAGTATCGCCTGCCGGAGCGACGCCTGGACCGGCGGCGTGGATGCGCATCCCTTACGCACTTGCCTGCAAAGCATCAAATTACCGGGTGACGCCAGAGGCTCGACGCTGACCGGCGCCGCGTTGGACGTGATGCCAGCCAAAACAAATGAAAGCGGCGCGGCCAAGCTATCCCCCGCCGTCTTTGCCATTCCCTATGGCCGCCAACCGGCATCTTCGCCTTCGGCTGTTCTGGCGTTGTTGACGGGGATTTGCGGGCTGGCCCTGGTCGGGCGCACCAAGCACCGCAGTTAAGGCGAGACTGACGGCTGTGTCAGTGGCCGTTCGCCGAAAGGAAAGGCATATGGAGACGATCAATATTCTTGGCTACAATATCAGCAATGGCGGCTTGCTGGCCGATGCCGATACCGCTTGGCGGATGATTCTGTCCGGTGTCCCTGGCCGCTATATGGCCTGCGCTAATCCGCATAGCATCGTCACGGCGCGTGTCGATCCTGACTTCCGCCTTGCCTTGAAATCCGCTGATTTGCTGCTGCCGGACGGGTCCGGTATTCTGGTGGCCGCGCGCGGTCTGGGCTTGCCGATGCAAGAACGCGTCGCTGGCTTCGAATTCTTCGGTGAAATCGCGCGCCGTGCCCAGGCTCAGGGCGGGCAGTCGTTTTTCTTCCTGGGCTCGACACCCTTGGTGCTGGAGCGGCTGACGGCGCGCCTGGCGCGGGACTTTCCGGCCATTCGGGTTGCCGGCAGTTGCTCGCCGCCGTTCCGTGACTCCTTCACCGAGGCCGAAAACGCCGAGATGTGCCGCCAGATCAACGAATCGGGGGCAAGCGTGCTGTGGGTGGGCATGACTGCGCCAAAGCAGGAAAAATGGCTGCGGGCCAATTGCCATCGCCTGCAACCGGCCTTCAGCGGAGCCATTGGCGCGGTCTTCGATTTCTACGCCGGCACCAGTAAGCGCGCCCCGCAATGGGTGCGCAATCTGGGTCTGGAGTGGTTGCCGCGCCTGCTGCGTAACCCGCGTCGGTTGTGGCAGCGGAATTTCGTTTCCTCGCCGCTGTTTCTGTCGATGGTGATGCGGGAACGCCTGCGTCTTCGGGCGAATTGACCGCCGCCGCTAATCCGTGGCCGGCTGGCGGGGGCCGATGGCTTTCGCCGGCGCGCCGCGATAGATCAATCCGCCCTCAAGGTCGGTGAAAACGGCGCTGCGCGCGCCCACGACCGCGCCGTCGCCGATGCGCAGGCCGGGGGCGACGAACACTTCGGCCGCCAGCCATACCTCGTTGCCGATGATGATCGGCGGCAGCAGCGTGGGAAACCTGGGATCCCGATAGTCATGCGAGCCGGCGCAAAGATGGCTGCGCTGCGAGATCACCGTGTCGCTGCCGATATGGATTTCGCCCAGGCTGTACAGCCGCACCTCGTCGCCGATCCAACTGCGGTCGCCAATGCTCAGCCGCCAGGGAAAATGCACGCGCAGGCTGGGACGAAGTACTACATCCTGGCCGATGCTCGCCCCGAAGCAGCGCAGCAAGCCGCGCCGCCAGACGTTCGGCGCGTGGGGAAGGCCGGAAAACAGCGTCGCCTGGACAATCTGCCACACCAGCACCACCCAGCGCGGCCGCCCGCGCTCGCCGGGCTGGAATTCTTCCAGGCGTTGGTAACGGCGTGCGGCCTTGGCCAAATGCGTCATCGGACGGGGCTCCTCAATCAACCGAGACCTTGATTGCATCGTGGGGAATGGCGCGGTTGTCCTCCGGCGCCGGGTCAGGCGCCGCGCGGCGGACAGTGCAGAAGACCCAGGACCAGTTGGCGAGGGCGAGGATGGCGTTGCTGGCGATGCTGACCAGCACCGCGCCGAAGATGCCAAAGGCCGGGATCGCCAGCGGACACAGCACCACCGTCGACAACGACGCGACCACCACGATGACGGCGCGGGCTTTCTGTTGGCCGGTTGAAGTCAGAATGTCGCCGCCGATGCTGGCGGCGGCGGTCAGGAACGGCAGTGCGGCCAGGGCGGGCAGAACTTCCGAGGCCTTGGCGTATTGCGCCCCCAGGATCAGCGGCACGAAGCGCGCGCCCAGGCTCAGCGCAACTCCCGCCAGCGCCGCATAGCCGAGTGCAAAGGGCAGCAGCCGCAGCCCGAATGACAAGCTGTCGGAGGCAGCCACATGACCGTGGCGGATGAAGCGGGAATAGGTCGAATACAGCAAGGCCCGGATGGGAATAGTCAGCGTATCGACGAAACGCCCGGCGGCGGCATAGATGCCGGCGGCTTCGGGGGCGACGATGCTGGCGAGAATAGGCTTGTCGATGTCGCGCACCGCCGCTCCCGAGACGGTCTGGATGCAAAACTGGAAGCCGGAGGCGATTTCTCCGCGTGCGATGAACCAGCGTGGCCAGCCTTGATCGTGCACCACCAGCGCGAACGAGCCCAGACCGGCCAGCGTCGAGCTGACCAGATACCAGCACGCCCAGGTCTGGATATCCAGATGGCCGTTGATCAGCATGGCCAGCACCGCCGCCGCCAGCCGTATGGAGGTGAAGCCGATATTCAGCAGCGACAGGCGCACGGCCCGCTCGATGGCGATATAGGCGGCGGCGCAAAAGGAATTGAGGCGGCCGAAGAACAGGTCGGCCAGCGCCAGCATGACGAAAACCGGGAACCCCACCCCGCCGGTGCCTTTGATGTTGGGCAGCAGGATCAAGCATATCGCGGCGGCGACCGGCGCCGTCACGACGATGGCAATCAGCCCATGGCCGAGAAAGTCGCGGAACCGCTCCTGCTGCGGCGCGACGTGCTGGATGAAAATTTGATCGCAGCCCCAGCCGACAAAGCAGGACGCCACCGACATCAAGGCGGTGACGCTGACGAATATGCCGTAATCCGACGCTCCCAGCCCGCGCGTGATAATCAGAAACAATACCACCTGCGCGCCAAGACGAAGGACGAAGCCGCTGCCGATAACGCAGATATTCGAGAGAAGTTTATGGTTGAATGGCGACATGGGTGACACCAATTCAACATATGAAAGTGGAGAATGTATCGTTCGTAAGTGAATGCATGCGACTAATCTGCCGTCAGATTTTTTACTCCGATAATTGTGTATAAGGTAGTTGATAAAACAAAGATACAAACAGCAAGTCTATCTGCATTTTTATATATGCCAATATCGTAAGGTTTCCTCTTGTTTGGGGTGATAATCGGGGGTGCGTGGTCATGTTGATACATAAGGCATGGGGTATTGCCATCGGACATATGCTGTAGTCTGTTGAGGTTGGCGGCGTTCCCGACCATCCGCTTAGGGCTTATGCCGTGCCGTTCTTTGCCGCGAATTTGGCTATGGTCCGGGTGGAGATCCCACCTAGGAGCCATTGCCGGTCATGCCGATCTTGCCGATTGAACGTGGTTGTCCCGTGGGTCGCCGCCTTGTGGCGGCGGGTCTGCTGCTGCTGGCCTCTCTCACCGCCGCCGCTGCGGCGCAGCAGGCTCCGGTCGAGGAACTGCTGACCATCCCCACGGCCAAACCGGGTGAGTTGAACCTGTTCGGCTCGCCGGTGGCCTGGTATCG
>DATGZW010000479.1:0-3317 GCA_035297005.1 Patescibacteria group bacterium | reverse complement strand
TCTACCAGGCGATGCGGGAGTTCCAGTTCCTGCCTGCCGGCCGCATCCTGTCGGGCGCCGGTACCGAGCGGCGGGTGACCCTGTTCAACTGCTTCGTCATGGGCGACATCCCCGACGACATGGCCGGCATCTTCGAGCATTTGAAGGAAGCCGCCGTCACCATGCAGCAGGGCGGCGGCATCGGTTACGACTTCTCGACGCTACGCCCCAAGGGCGCGCCGGTGAAGGGCGTCGGCGCCGACGCCTCGGGGCCGCTGTCGTTCATGGATGTGTGGGACGCCATGTGCCGCACCATCATGAGCGCCGGATCACGCCGGGGCGCCATGATGGCGGTCATGCGTTGCGACCATCCCGACATCGAAGCCTTCATCGACGCTAAGCACGAACCGGGCCGGCTGCGTATGTTCAATCTCTCGGTGCTGGTCACCGACGCCTTCATGACGGCGGTCAAGCATGACGAGGCGTGGGAGCTGACCTTCGGCGGCACCACCTTCAAGACCCTGCCGGCGCGCGAGCTGTGGAACAAGATCATGCGCGCCACCTATACCTATGCCGAGCCGGGCGTGATCTTCATCGACCGCATCAACCGGCGCAATAATCTGTGGTATTGCGAGTCCATCCACGCCACCAACCCCTGTGGCGAGCAGCCGCTGCCGCCTTATGGCGTCTGCCTGCTGGGTTCGATCAATCTGGCCAAGCTGATCGACAAACCGTTCGACGACGCCGCGCAACTGGACGAGGCGCGGCTGGCCAAACTGGTGCGCGCCGCCGTGCGCATGATGGACAACGTCATCGACGTGTCGAACTTCCCGCTGCCCCAGCATCGCGCCGAAGCCGAGAGCAAGCGCCGCATCGGCCTGGGCGTGACGGGGTTGGCCGACGCCCTGATCATGTGCCGCGCCCGTTATGGTGGTCGTGAAGCAGTGCGCCTGACCGAGCGGTGGATGGCGGTGTTGCGGCGCGAATCCTATCTGGCCTCGACTGAACTGGCCGCCGAAAAGGGCTCCTTCCCGCTCTACGACGCCGCCCAATATCTGGCCGGCGAGAACATCGGCGATCTGGACGCCGACGTCATCGAGGCCATCCGCACCCACGGCATCCGCAATGCCCTGCTGACCTCCATCGCGCCCACCGGGACCATTTCGCTGTTCGCCGACAACATCTCGTCGGGGTTGGAGCCGGTGTTCAGCTTCGCCTATACCCGCCAAGTGCTGATGCCCGACGGCACCCGCAAGGAAGAGGACGTCACCGACTACGCCGTCCGCCTGTTCCGCCGCCTGCGCGGCGAGGCGATCCCCCTGCCCGATTATTTCGTCGATGCCCAGACTCTGTCACCCAGCGACCATGTGGTCATGCAAGCGGTCGTGCAGAAATACATCGACAGCTCGATCTCCAAGACCATCAACGTCTCGGAAAGCATCGATTTCGAGGCGTTCAAGGGCGTCTATCAACAGGCCTATGACAGCGGCTGCAAGGGCTGCACCACCTATCGCCCCAACGACATCACCGGTTCGGTGCTGGAGGTCAAGAAGGTCGAGGAGCCGCAGCCCGAACTACCGCTGGAGCCCGCTGGCCGCCACCCCGAAGACGCCTTCGAGGCCGCCATCATCCATCTGACGCAGCCGCTCAACCGCCCCGAAGAACTGCCGGGCGCCACCTATAAGGTGCGCTGGCCCGACAGCGACCATGCCATGTACATCACCGTCAACGACATCATCCAGGATGGCCGCCGCCGCCCCTTCGAGGTGTTCATCAACTCGAAGAACATGGACCATTTCGCCTGGACGGTGGCGCTGACCCGCATGATCTCGGCGGTGTTCCGGCGTGGCGGCGACGTCGCCTTCGTCGTCGAGGAACTGAAAGCCGTGTTCGACCCGCGCGGCGGTCAATGGATGAACGGCAAATACGTCCCCTCGCTGCTGGCCGCCATCGGCGACGTCATCGAGCGGCACATGATCACCATCGGCTTCCTGCCCGACCCGCGCGCCGAGTTGGAGGATATGATCGGCAAAAAGGCCGTCACCGTTGGCCGCAGTGCCCTGCGCAATTGCCCGAAATGCGGCCAGCCCACCCTGATCCGCCAGGAAGGCTGCGACAGTTGCACCAATTGCGGCCATTCCAAATGCGGCTGACCCGAGCGAGCGGCGCAGCCAGCGCCGCCGGTGCTACCGGTGAGTGAGGCGCGGCTGAAGGCTAAGCTGTGGGTGCAGGCCGCCGTCCGCACCTGCGGCGCTCAAGGCGTCACCGCCATCGTCGCCCGCAAAGGCGACGATGATGCTGGGGCCATTTTGATCAAACAAAACCTGATGGGTGGCGGCTTCCGCGTGCTCACCCAGATTCGTACTGCCGAGGGCGCGGCGGCTTGGCTGCGCGGCACCGGTCCCGATCCAGTCGAGGAAGCCGCCGCCGACGCCTATATCGCCCGGCAAATCGACCGCGACTGGGACATCTGGGTCATCGAAATCGAAGACCGCGCCGGGCGGTTACCGTTCGAGAGCGCGGTGGTTTAGGTCTCTGACGCGAACGGGCGGCTCCACATCCAAACGCAAAACGCCGGCCACGAGGGCCGGCGTTTTACGTTAGCTTGGAAACCGTTGGCTTAGCGAACGAACACCTGAACTTCGCCGCTGCTAGCCGAAGAGCTGCTGGCGGTGGAGATGCGCAGGCGGTCTTGCGGCAGACCCATCTGGGTCAGCGAGCGGACCACCGCATCGGCATTACGGCGAGCCGAGGTTTCCCCCAACGCCGCCGCACCCGGCGAACCACCGGAGGGCGCCACGGCGACGACTTCGAACACTGCATTGGGGCGACGATCCAGCGCACCCTTGACGGCGGCGTAGAGCGCATCTTCGTAGGACACGTTCGGACGGTCGAAGCGGATCACCACCAGCGGACGATCGGTGGCGCCGGCAATCGGAGCGCTCGGCGCGGCCGCTGACGGCATCAGCGGACCGGCGGCACCCAGGCGGGTGTTGCCCAGCGAAGCGCCGTAGAGCTGGCCGTTCTTGATCGACACCGCCAGGGTATTGAGGTTGTTACGTTCGGCGGCAACGTATTGCTGCTGGCGCTGAGTATCGCCCGACAGCTCCGTCAGCAAACGCTCGATCAAGACGGTGGTGCCGTTGGTCTCGTCCTCAAGGACGCGCAACTGACGGTGATCTTCATCGACCGCACCCGACAGCGAGCGGGCGGCGCGCACCGAATCAAGCAGATAAGCGGCCATGCCCGAGGTCGAAGCGACATCGGTGGTCAGACGGTTCATTTTCAGAACGTCGTCGCCGATATGGTCCAACTCGCCCTGCGCCTCGTTCCATTGC
>DATGZW010000478.1:0-15092 GCA_035297005.1 Patescibacteria group bacterium | reverse complement strand
GGTGGCGTACCAGCGTTCGGCCTGGGCGTCGGACTCGAAGACGTCGAGCACGCCGACGCTGCCGCGCCCGCTGAGCAACAACAGATCCCATTCGCGTTGCAGGACGTTGGCGGCGCGCCATCCGCGCTCGGCGGAGATGCTGTCGGCCAGGGCCTCGACGACGACGCGTTGCGGATTGAGGCGTCCGGCCGGATGCGGCGGCGGCGCCAGTTCGGCCAGGGCCGGTGGCAACGGATTGGCATAGCTGGGCGGGTAGATCAGGTCGCGATGCACCGCCAGATCATGCATCAGGCTAAGGCCTGGCAGGCGATCCTTGATGGCCCCGCCGTCATAGCTGAGGGTCAGCGCGCCGGACTCCGCCATGACCAGGGTGGCCAGCCGGCGCGGCTGGCCAAGCGCGCGGGTCCACAGAGCGGCGGTAAGAGTGGGCACCTCCGCTACCCCTTGAAGCCGGGAAAGGCCGAGGCGTCCAACAGGCCTTGATCGAGTTGGCGGGCGTAATCGTCTGCCGGCACCAGAGCGATATCGAAGCCGACCGCATTGGCCAACCGCCACAGAGTGTCGAAGCCAACATCCTTGCGATTGGGCAGACGCGACAGGCTTTCGGCGCGCAGCCCGGCTTTTTCGGCCAGAGCCGCCATGGACAACTTACGCAGCTTGGCTTCGCGCTTGATGGCGTCAAGCAACGCCCGGCGGGCGGGCAGTGAGGGAACGGTGGCAAGCAAGGGCGTTGTGCGCATAATTGACCCAGAGAGCAATTCCACCGGAATTATGCAGCACAATTGCTCTCTGGGTCAATAAATTTGGCGGGGTAGTTTGGACTATTTCTAAGTTGCGCCGGCGCAACTGGGGAAATCTCAGTTGCGCCGGCGCAACTGGATCGCCCGAATGGCTTCGTCGAGGGCGGCGCGGGCCGATTCCATTTCGGCCAATTGGTCAGCGGCCAGAACAAAGCCCAGTTCGGTGAAGCGGTGCGCCGCCTTGGCGGCACGGATCATATGGGCGACGAATTGCGCGGTCGAACTCGCTTTGCCCTGCCCGCTCGCGCTGGCGCGCGGCAATGGCGCGGCATTCTTGACCTCATCCCAGGCGGCGCGCTGGCCTTCCTCGCTGTCTTCCTTGATGACGGTCAGGATGTCCTTGACCGAAATCCGGCTTTGATAAGCGGCCAATTCGTCAAGGATATCGGGCGGCAATTGCTTGATCAGCCGCACCGTATTGGCGCTGGCCCCCTGCTTCACTTGATCCCACAGGGCCAGTTGGATGTCCTCGATGCCGGCATCGACGATCTCGGTCAGCAGCTTACTCGATAGCTTGTCGCGGTGCCCGCCCATCTCATCGATGATCGACTGCGGCAAGGACAAGATTGCCAGCATGCGGCTGACATAGCTTTTCGACTTGCCGATGATCTCGGCCAGTTGATCCTGACGGATCCCCCTGCCCTCCTTCAGCCGGTGCAGATAGGTCGCCAGTTCGACCGGGCTAAGATCCTCCCGTTGGATATTTTCCAGCAGCGCCAGCAGCTCGACATCGTCGCTGTCGGTGATCGCCACCGGGATATGCGTCTTGCCGGCCAGCCGCGCGGCACGCCACCGGCGCTCTCCGGCGACGATGCAGAAGCGGTCGCCGGGCAGCGGGCGGACCAGGATCGGCTGAAGGATGCCGAAGCGGGCGATGGACTGCGCCAGCTCGCCCAGCGCCACCGGGTCGAGCGGCTGGCCGGCGTCATCGACGATGCGGCGTGGTTGATGCGGATTGGGTTCGATGAGATCGAGCGCTAGGATCCGCTGTTTCAGATCGACACCGGTCGGGCTGGCGGCAGGCGGCACCTGCGCATCCTCGGCCAAAGCAGGGGAGGGGGCGTCGATGGCAACGATGCCGGCGGTGGCGGTGCGGGCGCGGTTGATCATGCTCAGCGCGCTGGCGCCGGTGCTTTTGGGCTTAGCCATTCATCGCCTCCTTGGTCGCGGTGGCCGCGCGGTGCAGGTTCAGCCGCTCGATCATTGCTTGGGCGATGGCCTTGTAACTGGTCGCGCCGGCGGCGGTCGGATCGACCGCCAAACCAGGACGGCCTTCATTGACCCCCACCGAATAGGCCACCGCCCGCTTGACCGGCGGGAACAGGGCGAAGCCGTTCTGCCGGCTCATCGCCTCCAGATCGGCGAGACGTTCCTTGTCCTGATTGCGGCGCGGGTCGAACAGGGTCGGCAGGATGCCCAGCACGCGGATGGCCGGGTTGACCAGGGCTTGCACGTCGGCCAGGGTTTCCAGCAACAAGGGGATGCCCATCAAGGACAGCGTCTCGGTCTGCGAGGGGATCAGCACCAGGTCGGCGGCGTTCAGGGCCGAGACGGTGATTTGCGACAGATGCGGCGGGCAGTCGAGAAGAATGAAGTCGTAGCCGTTCTTGATTTCATTGATGCGGGCACGCAGCAGCAACGTCCCATTGGGGCGGCTGTTGATCTCGGTGTCGGCGCGGGCGAGGGAGATACTGGACGGCAGCAGGTCCATCATGCCGTCGCAGACCGGCATGATCGCCTGATCGATCGGCATCTTATGGAACAAGACGTGCGTCAGGGTGGCCTTCTCGGCATCGCGGTCGGCCGGGTAGACGCCCAGATGGATGGTCGCCGAGCCCTGGGCGTCGCAGTCGATGACCAGCACCCGCAGACCGGCTTCGGCCAGCAGATAGGCGATGTTGACGACGCTGACCGTCTTGCCGACGCCGCCCTTCTGGTTGATCGTCGCCAGCACCAGACCGGGACCGCTGACCGCCGAGGGAATACCGCCGGCGGGAGCGGTTTGACCTTGCAGATATTGGGCGACCAATTGCGGAATGCGTTCGGCCCCGTTCTCCCAGCGCGAGATCTTCGGTTTGTCGTAGCGCCGCCCCAGTTTGTCGTTCAGGTGGTCGGCGAATTGTTGCTGGTCTTGATTGCGGGACTCGCGAATCTGGCGCAGGTCGGCGCCGCTCAATATCTCTGGCATGGTGCACCCCGGAAAGCTTGGGGGAAACCATGAAAGAATTTGACGGTACCGTCAACTCCTGTTGACGATTAATGGTGTCGCCTGAACTCTTACCGATTGGGGAATCGAGGACGAGCCCCAGGCATTCCGCCGGGTTGCGAGGCGTGAACTCTTACCTGTCGGGGGTTCGGTTATGTCTTGGCTTTGGCGGCGCGGGAGCTTTGGCCGATACGGCGAACTTCGTCCAACGGCGGTAGGGATGCCGTGACGGTCTGTTCCGCCTTGCCCTCCAGCCGGGCTTTGCGGCCGATCTTGGGACGCTGGATCTCGGACCAGGCCTCGCGCAGCTCGTCCTCGTTCTTGCCCCACCAGGTTAGCACCACGCCCGAGACCTTGCGGCCGGTCTTCAGCGGACGGATGCCGACACCAAAGGCGGCGAGGGCGTTGATCTCGCGTAAGGCCGGCTTGATGGCTTTTTCGAATAGATTGCCCCAAACATCCAGCTTGCCCTCGGCCACGCCGAGCATGTCGCGCAACTCTTCGACGCTCAGTGTCTCCGAGTTCTTGTAGCGCAGGCGATAGCGTTTGGCCACCGCTTCATACAGAGACAAAGCATAAGACGAGGTGAAGGCCATCATGACCTGCACTTCCAACTTGCCGAACACTGTCGAATTCTTCAGCAGGCCAACCAGCTTCGCATCGAAGCTATAGGTCAACACACCGTCTGGGCGCTCATCGTCATACATATCGTTGGCGCCGAGCAACTGGACGCGGCGCGTCTGCCCGTCGATCAGCCGTACGCGGACGATGGTTTTCATCAAGCGCTCGATGCTGTCCTTCAGCCGCTCGTTGCTCTTGTGGGTGCCGCGCAGATCGGCGGTGCGGATGTGGAACTCCCGCCCGCGCTCGCCCATGGCCGGGCCGAAGGCGTTGGCGACCAGGGCGTTGTAGATGCGCTTGTCGGCCAAGGTCAGTTGGCTATGCCCGGAGACGTCGATCAACTCGGCCGGCTTGATCATCTCGCCATGGCCGGGCTTGATGTCGAGCGTGCGCACCTTGAACTTCCCTGCCGGTCGAGCAGGATCGTCGAGGATCTCGATGGCGACTACCTTGCCGCCGTCCAACGCGTCGTCGTCCGCCATTTCTTACCTCGAAAATTACCGGCGGGGTAGAATGAGGTAATTTTTAGACCGGCGTCAAGTCCCCCCGGAAGGTAAGAAGTAGGGGTATGGCGGAGAAGGATGGGTTGTCGCCCAAGCCCATGTTCGTTTGGTGGGGAAGGATCGCTTTGTCACCCCCAAGAGGTAAGAGAATCAAGTCCTTGCCGAACCGGGTTTGACTCGATCGCGAAAGCTTTGGTCATGGGGAAAGGGTGAAGGACTTGTCCACAGCCTTTTCTTCTATGATTCTAAGTCTTCTTCTTCGTCGCCCCGACAGGCTGTGTAAAAGCTTCGCAGTCTATTGAAATCACAGGATAATATCAAACCGCCGAAATGCCGTCGCTTACCTTTGGGGGGCAGTCGCGCTACCTTCTGGGGGATCAACGCTTACCTTCTGGCGGATCAAAGCTTACGTCCTGGGGGCTGGCGACGCGGGGCTAGGAAAAGGCGGCGGCGGGGGTTATCCATGGACTCTGTTTGTTCTCGCAATGCGTTGATAAGCTGGAGGAATAGAACCCGCATGGCCCCCAACAGGTAAGCGACAGCGGCGGGATAAGCCCCCAACAGGTAAGACTTTGGCACGGGATGCGGAGAGGCGGACGAGGTCTTACCGATTGGGGGGAGGGGTGTCGGATCGAAGGCTAACCGAAAATAGAACGCGCGCGGTCAAGTCGCTCTGGCGGAGCAACGATTAGCCCGGCGCTGTTCATTGTTGATTATCGTCCGGCGGAACCGTTGCCGCCGCCGCCCAGCACCTTGTAAAGCGTCACCAGATTGGTGACGCGGGACAATTCGACGCTGATTTGGGTTTGCTGGGCGCTATACAACGACCGCTGAGCGTCGAGCACGTTCAGATAGCTGTCGACGCCTCGGTTATAGCGGGCCTGGGACAACTGGAAGCTTTCCTGATTGGCGGCGACCAAACCTTTTTGCGCCTCCAATTGCTGGCTCAGGGTGCCGCGCGCGGCCAGGGCGTCGGAGACCTCGCGGAACGAGGTTTGGATGGTCTTTTCATACTGGGCGACGCTAATGTCGCGGATGACCTTGGCGCTTTCCAGATTGGCCTCGTTGCGGCCGCCGTCGAAGATCGGTAGCGAAATGCTCGGCATGAAGTTCCAGGCCAACGCCGAACCGGTGAACAGATCGCCCAGGCTGGCACTGGCGGTGCCAGCCGAGCCGGTCAGGGAGATGCTGGGATAGAACGCCGCCCGCGCCGCGCCGATATTGGCGTTGGCCGCTTTCAACTGGTGTTCCGCCTGACGGATGTCGGGGCGGCGCAACAGCACGTCGGATGGCAGGCCAGCCGGCAGTTCGGCGACGAAGTCTCCGATATCCAAAGCGGTGCCGGCGATGACGTTCGCCGCCAAGGGGGCGCCGACCAGCAGTTCCAGGGCGTTGCGGTCCTGGGCCACCAGGCGGATATAAAGCGCCTGGTTCGCCCGTGCCGTCTCGACCGAGGTTTGCGCCTGGGCGACATCCAAGCGCGAGGCCGAGCCGAGATCGAATTTGCGCACGATCAGATTGAACGAGGTCTGCTGCGTCTCCAGAGTATCCTCGGTCAAACTCAACAGCTTACGGTCAGCCAGCAGCGTCAGATAGGCGTTCGCCACTTCCGCCACCAAGGCGATCTGCGTGCCGGTGCGGGCCTCTTCGGTGGCGAAGAACTGTTCCAGCGCCTGATCGCTCAAGCTGCGCAGCCGTCCGAACAGATCGGCCTCGTAAGACGTTACCCCCAGATTGGCGGTATAGGTGCTGGTGGTCATCGCCTGACCGGTGAGACTGATTCCCTTCGGCGTGCGCTGACGGGTGAAGGAGCCGCCGGCATTGACGGTGGGAAGTAGATTGGCGTCCTGGATCTGATAGGTCGCCCGCGCCACTTCGATATTCAGCGCCGCGACCCTGAGATCGCGGTTGTTGTCCAACGCCTGCTGAATCAGGCCGCGCAGTTCCGGATTGCGGAAGAAATCCTTCCACTCCAGATCAGCCACCACCTGTCCGCCCGGAGTTCCCTGAGGCGCAGTGTCATAGGCGGGGCCGGTCGGCCAGAACTGCGCCACCGGCGAGTCCGGGCGCAGATAGTCGGGGATCAAGGAACACCCGCTCAGGAGCATCGTCGAGACGACGGCTGTCAGAATGGTCTTGTTCATGGCGGTGTCCTACTTATCCGAAACGACGGCAGGGAGAGACGGAGACTGCGGCGGTTTTTTGCTGAACCATCCCAGGATGGCGACGAAGAACACCGGCACGAAGAAAATCGCCAGCACCGTTGCCGAGATCATGCCGCCCATCACGCCGGTACCGATGGCGTTCTGACTGCCCGAGCCAGCGCCGTTGCTGATCGCCAGCGGCAGAACGCCCAGAATGAAGGCCAGCGAAGTCATCAGGATCGGGCGCAGGCGCTGTGCCGCCGCCGTGATTACCGCGTCTTTCAAACTCAGCCCCTCTTCGTACAGGGACTTGGCGAACTCGACGATCAGGATGGCGTTCTTGGCCGACAGGCCGATGGTGGTCAACAGACCCACCTGGAAGTACACATCATCAGGCAAGCCGCGCAGGCTGGCGGCGGCGACCGCGCCCAACACGCCCAAGGGCACCACCAGAATCACCGAGAAGGGGATTGACCAGCTTTCATAAAGCGCCGCCAAGCATAGGAAGACCACCAGCAGCGAGATGGCGTAAAGCGCCGGAGCCTGTGCCCCCGCCTGCCGCTCTTCATAGGACAGGCCCGTCCATTCATAGCCGACGCCGGTCGGCAGCGATTTCGCCATCTGCTCCATGCTGGTCATGGCGTCGCCCGAGCTGCGGCCCGGTGCCGGGGCACCCATGACTTCGATGGACGAGGTTCCGTTGTAACGCTGCAACTGGGGGGAGCCGAAGTTCCATTGGTTCGACGAGAAGGTCGAGAACGGCACCATCTCGCCGCCGCTGTTGCGGACGTACCACAAGCCGATATCGTTGGGCAGCATGCGGAACGGCGCATCGGCTTGCAGGAACACCTTCTTCACGCGGCCATTGTCGTTGAAGTCGTTGATATAGCTCGACCCCCAAGCCGCCGACAATGTGGCGTTGACGTCGGACAAGGACAGCCCGAGCGCGCTGGCCTTTTCCCGGTCCACCTTGATCTGGAACTGCGGCGTGTCCTCCAATCCGTTGGGGCGCACGGCCATCAGGGTCGGATCCTTGGCGGCCATGCCCAGCAACTGGTTGCGCGCCTGCATCAGTTTGTCGTGACCGACCCCGCCGCGGTCCACCAACTCGAAATCAAAGCCGGTGGCGTTGCCCAGTTCGATGACGGCAGGCGGAGCAAAGGCAAAGATCATCGCATCCTTGTAGCTCGACATCGCCCGCATGGCCCGCATGCCGATGGCGCCAACCCTCTGATCGGGGCGTTGACGCTGATCCCAGTCCTTCAGATTGACGAAGGCCATGGCGGAGTTCTGGCCGCGACCGGCGAAGTTGAAGCCGGAAACGGTGAACAACCCGTCCACATTTTCCTTCTCGGTTTCCAGGAAGTACTTCTCGACCACCTTGATGGCTTCCAAGGTGCGTTCATTGGTGGCCCCGACCGGGGTGGTGACCTGGGCGAACAGGATGCCCTGGTCCTCATCGGGCAGGAAGGCCGAGGGCATGCGCATGAACAGCGCCACCAGCCCGCCGACGATCAAGACATAGATGAACAGATAGCGCCCGGTACGGCCGACCATATGGCCGACGCTGCTCTGATAGACGCCCTTGCTGCTGTCGAAGCCACGATTGAACCAACCGAAGAAGCCGGTGCGCTCCAACCCGTGGCCCTGAGCGACCGGCTTGAGGATGGTGGCGCACAGAGCCGGCGTCAGAACCAAGGCGACCACCACCGACAGCACCATCGCCGACACCACGGTCAGCGAGAACTGGCGGTAGATCGCTCCGGTCGAGCCGCTGAAAAAGGCCATGGGCACGAACACCGCCGACAGCACCAAGGCGATGCCGACCAGGGCGCCGGTAATCTGCTCCATCGATTTTCGCGTCGCGTCGCGGGGCGACAGCCCCTCTTCGCTCATGATGCGTTCGACGTTTTCCACCACCACGATGGCGTCATCGACCAGCAGGCCGATGGCCAGGACCATGCCGAACATGGTCAGCGTGTTGATGGTAAACCCGCACAGCGACAAGACGCCAAAGGTTCCCAGCAACACCACCGGAACCGCCAAGGTGGGAATCAGCGTGGCCCGGAAGTTCTGCAGGAACAGATACATCACCAGGAACACCAGGATGATCGCCTCGATCAAGGTCTTGACCACTTCATGGATCGAGATCTTGACAAAGGGCGTGGTGTCGTAGGGGTATTTGACTTCCATGCTGGGCGGAAAGAATTTCGACAATTCAGCCAAGCGGTCGCGCACGATCTGGTCGGTTTCCAGCGCATTGGCGCCGGCGCTCAGCTTGATCGCCAGACCGGTTGCCGGCTTGCCGTTGTAGCGGGCCGCGACTTCGTAGCTCTCGCCGCCCAACTCGATCCGCGCCACGTCGCGCAGGCGTACTTGCGATCCGTCGGTGTTGACGCGCAACAGCACCTCGCCGAACTCGGTGGTCGTCGACAGGCGGGTTTGAGCGACGATGGTGGCGTTCAACTGCTGGCCCGGCACCGCCGGAGCCCCGCCCAACTGCCCCGCCGTCACCTCGGCGTTCTGCGCCTTGATGGCGGCGATCACTTCCGCCGTGGTCATCTGGTAGCTGTTGAGCTTGTTGGGATCCAGCCACACGCGCATGGCATGCTGCTGACCGAACAAGGTGACGTCGCCGACGCCATCCAGGCGGCTGATCGGATCTTGGATGTTGGTGGCGACGTAATCGCCCAAATCCTCGACGCTCATGCTGCCGTCATTGGACAGGAAGGCGGCGACCATCAGGAAGTTCTTGGTCGCCTTGGCCACCTGCACGCCGCGTTGCTGCACTTCCTGCGGCAACAGCGGCATCGCCAGTTGCAGTTTGTTCTGCACCTGGACCTGGGCGATATCGGGGTTGGCTTCCGGGTTGAAGGTCAGCGTGATCGACACGTTACCGGCTGAATCGCTGGTCGAGGCCATGTAGCGAAGCCGGTCGATGCCGTTCATCTTTTGCTCGATCACCTGGGTGACCGTGTCTTCGAGGGTCTTCGCCGACGCGCCCGGATAGGTCGCGGTAATCTGCACCGAGGGCGGAGCGATCCGCGGGTATTGCTCGACCGGCAGTTTCAGAATGGACAGCCCGCCGGCCAACATGATGACGATACCGATGACCCATGCGAAGACGGGCCGGTCAATGAAGAATTTCGACATGATATCTGCCTTATCGGGCCTTTTGATCGGGAGCGGCGGCGGCTGTCGATGCGGCCGGGACCGGCTTCACCGGGGCGCCGGGGCGGATTTTCTGCAACCCCTCGACGACGATCTGGTCGCCGGCCTGCAAGCCGTCCGTCACTAGCCACTTGCTGCCCAGCGCCTGACCGGTCTTGACCGGATGCGGAGCAACCTTGCTGTCGGTGTCCACCACCCACACCATGGCGCCGCCGTCGGGGGTGCGGACCACCGCTTGCTGGGGCACCGCGATGGCTTGTTCCTTCACGCCCTGACTGATGCGGGCGCGCACGAACAAGCCCGGCAGCAAATCCAGATTGGGATTGGGGAAAATGGCCCGCAGCGTCACCGCGCCGGTGGTCTGATCGACCGTGACGTCGGAAAACTGCAATTCGCCCGGCTGGCCATAGGCCTGCTCGCCGCCCTCGACGGTGAGAGACACCGGCGCCGCGTTGTTGCCCTGGCGGATCTGCCCGCTGGCGATGGCGGCGCGCAGTTTCATCACCTCGGCGCTGGACTGGGTGACATCCACATAGATCGGGTCGAGCTGCTGCACGCTGGCCAGTTGGGCCGCCTGATTGGCGGTCACCAGAGCGCCTTCGGTCACCGAGGATCGGCCGATACGCCCGCCGATGGGGGCGTAAACCTTGGTGTAATCCAGATTGATCTTGGCCATATCGACCCCCGCCTTGGCGGATGCGACCTGGGCTTCACCCTGCTGCTGGCTGGCGACGATGTCGTCGTATTCCTGCTTGCTGATGGCGTTGATGGTGACCAGCTCGGCATAGCGCGAGGCCTTGGCCTTGACCGATTTCAGATTGGCTTCGGCCTTGGCCAGATCGGCCTTGGCGCTGTTCAACGTGGCCTGATAGGTGGCTGGGTCGATTTGATAAAGCTGCTCGCCGGCCTTCACGTCGCTGCCTTCGCGGAACAGACGCTTGATGACGATGCCGCTGACCTGCGGCCGCACTTCGGCGACGCGGAAGGCGGAGGTGCGCCCCGGCAGTTCGGTGGACAAACTCACCCGCTCGGGCTGAACGATCACGGTTCCGACCTCGGCCGGCGGCGGCGGCGGCGGGGCGGATTTGCTGCCATCGCAACCGGCCACGGCCAAGGCGGTCAGCACGGCGAGGGTGACGGACGGCAAACGGGCGAAAGTCTGGATCATGGAATCCTCGGGGCGCGGGCAGGCCATAAATCGAGGCGGAGCTGCCCAAAATGGGTGGGGTTCGGTTTCCCCTTTAATTGAACCGTACAGTACAGTACAGTGCGGTTCAAGCCCATTATGTGTGAGTCATTGATGACGGAGTCGTGCCGCAAAGCGCTGGCGAAAATTGGCCCTCGCGGCGTTGTGCGGCGTCAGGCGATGCTGCAAGCCGCCACCGAACTGTTCATGGAAAAAGGGTTCGAGCGCACCAAGCTCTCCGACGTTCTGGAACGCTCGAAGGGGTCGAGAGCCACACTCTACGAATTTTTCGGCGGCAAGGAAGGCTTGCTGAAGGCGATGATGGAGCAGTCCTCCATCCGTTTATGGAAGGCCATCGACCCCGTCGAGGTCGAAGGCCAGCCGGTGGCCGAGGCGCTTTATCTGATCGGCCTGCGCTTCGTCCAGGCGGTGCTGCACCCCGACGCCATCTCGGTCAGCCGGGTGCTGGCAAGCGAGGGCCATCGGTTCCCCGAGATCGTCAAATTCTTCAACGATACCGGTCCGGTGCGGATGAGCGGGCGGCTGGCGGATTACTTGACGCGGACCAGTCAGGCCGGCGGCTTAAATATCCAGGACGCCCAACGGGCCACACAGATTTTTTTCGGGATGATCTGCGGGGGCTTCCATTACCAGCAGCTCATCAGTGCCGAAACCGCCATCCCGATGGAAGAAATCGAGCAGCATGTCCGCTATGCCGTGCGGATATTTCTGGACGGCACGCATCCGCCCACGGCCAAGACCGCTACAGCGTAAAGTCGCCGCCGGTCCTGATTTATGTCTATCGGCGGCAGGGACAGCGAGCCCTGCCGCCGATGAAGATGGTCAATAAGATGCGTTCTGGCTGCCGGCGACCGAGATGGTGTCAAAGGCCGCCGCCAACGCCCGCGTGGCTTGGGCGAGCAACAGGGTATCGACTCCCACGGCGACGAACAGGCACCCCTGCTCGATGAAGTCCTTGGCCTGTGCCTCATCGGTGGTCAAGACGCCGGCGGCTTTCCCGGCGCGGCGGATGCGGCGGATGGCGTCGGCCATGGCCTCGACCACGGCGGGATGGGTGGGTTCGCCCAGATGGCCGAGCGAGGCCGATAGATCGGCGGCCCCCAGGAAGACGCCGTCCACGCCCTCGGTCGCGGCGATTTCGTCCAAATTCTCCAAGCCGCGCTTGGTCTCGACCTGAAGCAGCAGGCAGACTTGCGAATCGGCGTTGGACAGGTAATCGGGAATGCTGCCCCAGCGCGACGCCCGTGCGATGCCGGCGCCGACGCCGCGAATGCCGCGCGGAGGATAGCGGGTGGCGGCCACCAGCATGCGGGCCTGTTCGGCCGTTTCCACCATGGGAATCAGCAAGGACTGCGCCCCGATGTCGAGCAATTGCTTGATCAACACGGGGTCGCCGACCGGCGGTCTGACCACGGCATGCGAGGGATAGGGGGCGATCGCCTGCATCTGGGCCAGAGCGGTCCTGAGGTCGAGCGGAGAATGTTCGCCGTCCAGCAACAGCCAGTTAAAGCCGGCCCCGGCGCAAAGCTCGGCGGTGTAGGGCGCGGCCATGGCCAGCCACAGGCCGATCTGCAACTCCCGGCGGGCGAGGGCGTCCTTGAAGCGATTGGTCAGATCCATAGCTGTCTTCCTGTATCAGGCGATGGTGCGGACAATGCCGCCTTCGACGCGCAAGGCGGCGCCGTTGGTGGCCGAGGCTTCCTTCGAGCAGGCATAGACCACCATGTTGGCGACCTCTTCCACCGAGGCGAAGCGTTGCAGCAAGGACGTCGGGCGGTGCTGCTTGACGAAGCCCGCCGCCATGTCGTCGGCGCTGACTCCGGCCTCGTCCGCCATCGACCGCAAGAAGGTCTCGACTCCGTCGGAACGGGTAGGGCCGGGCAGCACCGCATTGACGGTGACGCCGCTGCCGGCGGTCAATTCGGCCAAGCCGCGCGAGATGGCCAGTTGGCCGGTCTTGCTGAAGCCGTAATGGATCATCTCTTTGGGGATATGCAGCGCCGATTCCGAGGAAATGAAGACGATGCGCCCCCAATTGCGGTCGAGCATGCCGCGCAGATAAGCCCGCGACAACCGCACGCCCGACAGCACATTGGTTTCAAAGAAGCGGCTCCAATCCTCGTCGGGGGTTTCGAAGAAATCCTTGGGCTCGAAGATGCCGGCGTTGTTGACCAGGATATCGACGCTCGGCACCGCCGCCGCTAGCGCTGCGCACCCTTCGGCGGTCGAGACATCGGCAGCGACGCCGCGGACGTCGGCTTGCGGATAGGCGTCGCGCAGCCGCACCACCGCCGGGTCGACGGTCGCCGCCTTGCGGCCGTTGATCACCACCGAGGCGCCGGCTCCGGCCAGCCCAGAGGCAATCGCAAACCCAATGCCAGCGGTGGATCCCGTCACCAGGGCGGTCTTGCCGGTCAGATCGATTTTCATTTTTAACTCCGTTGTCAGCTTGGGTCAGGGACGAGGCAGCGCCAGCCACACCACGAGCGGCAGCGACAGATAAGACAATGTGGTGGAGACAACCACCATGCCCGCCACCTCATCCGGCTCGTTGCCGTAAACTCTGGCGAACAGATAGTTGAACACCGCCACCGGCATGGCGCTTTGGATCATCACAACGCCGCGTTCCATGCCTTCCAGGCCCAACAGCGCAGCGATTGCGGCGCCACCGGCAAGCCCGATCAGCAGGCGCGCCAATGACAGGACCAGGGCTCGCCGCAGATGGTTGACCCGCAATTCCCCCAAGGCGACGCCCAGGGCCAACAGCATCAGAGGAACGGCGGTGGCTCCGACCATGGCGGTCGTATTGCTCAGCCAAGCGGGGATGGTCAGTCCGCATTCGCTGACAATCAAGGCCAGAACCACCGCATAGACGAAGGGGACGCGCAGCACCTCGCCAAGCTGCAGGCGGCCGGCGGCGATGGCCCGGCCGACGGTGAATTGCAGCACCGTGCAAATGGCGAAATAGACCATGGCGAGCGCCAGCCCGGTCTCGCCAAAGGCGAACAGGCAGACCGGCAGGCCGATATTGCCGATATTCGGGAACACCAGCGACGGCAGATAGACCCGCAGCGGCAGGCGCGCCAGCCTCAGGCCGACCACGCTGCAAAGGGCGAAAAATCCCAGGCAGGCGAGGCTGGCCAAGCCCATGACGGCGAGTTTTCCACCGTCCAGATGCACCTGACTGAACGTGGAGAACGCCAGGAACGGCGCGGCGACATTGGTGATCAGGTCGGTGATGAAGTGATGGTCGAAGGGCAGTCGCAGCCGGCACCAAGCGTAGCCGATGGCCGATACCAGCAGCACCGGGACGATCACGGCGCGCAGGCTGGACAACTGCTCTAACGCCGACACCTAGCGGGCCACCGTGACCGGTATTTCCAGCATGTGCGTCATGGACAGCAACGTATTGTCGATATGGTCTTCAGTCAGCCGGCAGGCCAGATCGGCGTTGCGGGCCAGCGTCGCTTCCATGATCGCCTGATGTTCGGCGTGGACGTCCCGCCGGCCATTCATTGCGACCAGGGAAAAACGCCGGTAGCGCTCCGACTGAGAATACAGGATGGCGCGGAAATGGCGGGTCCAGCGGGAGGTGCAGGCGGCGATGGCCGCCTCGTGGAATTCACGGTTGCGGTCTTCCCAGTCATCGGCCACCTCGGCGGCTTCGGCGGCCAAGCGATCCTCGACGCGGCTGAGACGGTGGAAGGCGGCGACGATGCCGGCTTCCCATTCATCGTCGCCGTTCTTGATCGATTCGCGTAACGCCAGGGTCGCCATCATCTTGCGCATCCGCGTGATGTCTTGAAGGTCGTCGATGGAAATCGGCGCCACCCAGAAGCCGCGCTGCCCCTCGGCGATGACCAGGGCATCCGCGAGCAGCAGCGTCAGCGCCTCGCGCAATGTGCTCGACCCGACCTGATAGGTGGCGCGCAGATGTTCGATGCGCAGCTTGCTGCCGGGCGCCAGCACGCCGCTGATGATGTCTTTACGAAGACGCTGATAGGCGTATTCGTTGAGCGTCTTGGCGCCTTCCGAGAGAGCATCGCCGCTTGCCGCCGCCATCCTGGGGGCAGATTCCTCCATCGTTCGATCTCCGCTAATCTACATGATCGGGAAAACCTTACTCCATCCTCCCTGTGCGGCAAATAAAATCGGTCGTTACGGCAAAAATATGTCGTTATAAAAAATATCGATAATTTTCTTGACCGATTCCGCAGGGCAATGGTTCCATCCGCCGGCCGACAGAAAGGCTGTCCGGTTGCCAGGGGGTTAACACTTTGGGTTCGCAAAGGCTGTCCGTCCGTAAGCTTCTCGTCGCCAATCGCGGTGAAATCGCCATCCGCATTTTCCGCGCCGCCACCGAATTGAAACTGGCGACGGTGGCCGTGTACTCGCAAGAGGATCGCTTCGCCCTGCATCGCTTCAAGGCCGATGAAAGCT